>CAXTWV010000197.1:2944-7395 GCA_964248005.1 uncultured Ktedonobacteraceae bacterium
ACACCATGTACCAATGATCCTTGCGCTTGCTCGTTGGACGCAGACGTATTACAAATCGGTTATGAAGGAGTAGTTTATGACGCAACATTCCCCCTTCCCACAGGGACTTGAGAGCACTATGCGCCGTCTATTGGATGAGAATGCCATTTTAACGCTGCTAGCTCGCTTCGATGATGTCGTTATCCGCCAGGATATGGAGACCTTCCGTCAGCTTTGGGTAGAGGACGGCGTATGGGAAATCGGTCAGTTTAATCCAACGCAGGCGAAAGATGTGTACCCTATACAAGCTCATGGCATAGACCAAATTGTGGCACTGCTACAACAGTTCAACACTACGAATGAGTTTTTCTTTCGCACGACCCTGCGAGGAGTGATTACATTGAATGGAGACCGAGCGTCTGTCAGAACGCCTACAACGGAGTATGCACGCAGGCATGATGGGCATGGCTACAATAACGTTGGTCTCTATCAAGACGAGCTTGAGCGTAGAAATGGGAATTGGGTATTCGTCGCGCGACGCTACTATTATGTCTGGGTTGACAGTTCCTCTGCAATCGCCGGAAGCGCAGTCCCATTACCAAAAACATTTGCTGATCTTGGCTGAGTATGAAAATGAGTGGGTTGCCCACGTCATGCAACGCCTTCCCGTCGAGGAACTCACCGATCTTACACAGGCCCTTGAGAAAGTCCGAGCGGCTCTAGCAGAAGATTATGCATATAGACGGCAACATGAGAAACAATAGAAATCAAGGAGATAAATATATGTCAGACAAAATACTTGCTCTGATTACCGGCGCGAATAAAGGAATTGGGTTTGAGACGGCCAAGCGGCTAGGACAACAGGGGATACATGTTATCATCGGGACCCGTGATACAGCAAGAGGTGAAGAGGCGGTACGAAAACTGGTCGCGCTCTCTGTTGAGGCCACGTTTGTGTACCTCGATGTCACCGACGAGAAGAGCGTTGCGCGAGCGGCTCAATCTCTAGCGGAGACCTTTGGTAGGCTCGATATCCTTATTAATAACGCAGGCATAGGGGGTGGCAAGCCAAATCCACCTAGTGAGACGGACCTGACGGACATGAGGGCTATCTACGACACCAATGTGTTCGGTGTGGTGGCAGTCACAAAAGCCATGCTGCCCTTGCTGCGCAAATCCCCGGCTGGCAGAATTGTGAATGTTTCGAGCGGGCTGGGTTCGATTACGCTGGACAGCGATAGGAACCACTACTACTATCAGGTCAAAAATATGCCGTACCAGTCCTCGAAAACGGCAGTCGATATGATCACCGTGGAATTTGCCAAAGAGTTGGCGCAGACGCCGATCAAGGTCAATGCTGCCGACCCCGGCTATACTGACACAGATTTCAATAACCACACAGGCCCTCAAACCGTTGAGCAAGCAGCAACGGTCATCGTGCATCTGGCGACGCTGGGCGAAGATGGCCCGACGGGAACCTTTCAGGATGAAAACGGCAATGTCCCCTGGTGAGTGCTCTCTGAGCCGAAAGTCGTAGAAATTTGGGAATTTCATAGTTCTCCTCCTTGCTACTCAGGAGAGCAGAGGTACTCCAACAACCAGTTCGCTTTCAGCAAGTCACTGTCGATGCATATAAGGCGGCGATGATGCAGTACGGGGTGAGCGAGGCATTGGTAAACAAACTTACTGATGTCATTGGTCCCTACAATCGTTGCTCTCGTGGGCGCACATCATAGAGCGTCAAACCCGTTTTTGCCGCAACCAACGACAGCACCGCTTGCATCTGCCTATCATATTCCGCGACAGGAAGACTTGGCTCGATAGCTATAAAATTTCGTGTCCGTACCCAACGCCAACGTACAACATGATTCGTACTAGACACTTCATAATACTCTGGTAAACGTCTCATCTCAGTATTAATAGTGTACCCTGGCTTATAAAAAGCTGAGATCGCAAACAGCTTTGCCTCGTCCCAACGAATATAATGTGTGCGACCAAATCCAATACGCACACTTATACCTTGTTCATCCACCACCAGTGTTTGATATCCTCGAATAATAGGAAACGCGACGAAAAGAGCAAAGACGCCCCCTATAATCACAAAGAGAATAAAAATCAAAAGCAGGTCTGTAATATTTGATGCCAATCCAAAAGCAATGCCGATAAGTGGCACAGCGAGTAAGATAACAGCAACGATAAAGACAACTGTCCACCCCTTCGCGGTACGTTGTGCTATTGTGAGTGGCAGAGAAAAAGATGTTATACCTTGTATAGGTTGTTGTTCTGCGATCAAGTTCTGGTCGCTATTCGCTGCTTGCTGACGACGTTTGTCTTGTTTGCGCCAAAAACGTTCTTGCGCTATCCCTGCTCCAATATTTAGTATTCCTATGAACGTATAACTCAAGAAACCCGCAAAAGGACTTCTATGTGCCGATGATGTAAAAAAAGCATAGTATGCACCCCAAAGAGCATAACATAGCCATAGACATTCGATAAAACGACTTCTAAGAATGTTTGGTTCGGTCTTCACCATATAGTTATTCCCCATGCTCTACAATAAAAACTTGCTGTGTTTTTATAGAACGCAAAATATAAGACCTTCCGATATATTGATACTCCAACCCTCTATCGTTCCATGCTACAATGAATGCAAACATCTACTAAGGGGAGAAACGTACATCATGACCACAGCACAAAAACTACCACATTGGGATATGAGCGTTATTTATCCCAGCCTCGAATCACCCGAATTCGCGCAAGCCTTCACGAGCGTCGTCAACACAATAAACGACCTCGGCACACTGTTCGACTCGCACAATATCAGAGAACAATCGGCTCTAACAGTTGATTCCTCAGTCGTCTCTACCTTTGAAACCATCGTCGCTCACTACAATGCGACCGCCGACGCGGTTCGCACGGTTGGCGTGTATATTAGCTGTATTGTCAGCACCGACTCACGTAACGATCTGGCACAGGCGAAAATGAGCGAGTTACGTCAATCGCTGGTGCTTTTCTCGCAACTTGGCACCCGCTTCACTGCATGGATTGGCTCGCTTGACGTAGAGGCTTTGATTGCACAATCAACGGTTGCGCGTGACCATGCTCATGCTTTGCGCAACGCAAAAATAGAAGCGACACACCTCATGTCGCCTGTCGAAGAAACCTTAGCCTCCGAACTCAACACGACTGGCGGTTCCGCATGGAGCAAATTGCATGGCAACATCACCTCGCAACTCAGTATTCCCTTCGAGGTTGATGGTCAGACGCAACACTTGCCCATGAGCGAAATCCGCAATCTTGCCTTTGATGTCAACCGCGATGTACGCCATCGCGCCTATGAAGCCGAACTTGTTGGTTGGCAACAGGCCGCGTTACCTTTAGCCGCGGCCCTTAATAGTATCAAGGGTGAAGTTAATGTGCTGGCGCGGCATCGTAAATGGGAGTCGCCACTCGCGGAATCGCTCTTTGACAGTAGCATCGACCAGCAGACCCTCGACGCGATGATGTCAGCCGCCCGCGAGTCATTCCCTGATTTTCGCCGCTATCTACACGCAAAAGCTCGCGCTCTGAACCTTCCACGTCTGGCATGGTATGATCTCTTCGCTCCCGTCGGCTCAAGCGACAAAGTATGGACATTCGATGAAGCCTCAACATTCATCGTGCGACAATTTGGCACCTACTCACAACGTCTCTCGGATTTCGCGGCACGTGCCTTTCGCGAACACTGGATTGACGCGGAACCACGTCCAGGCAAACGTGATGGTGCCTACTGCACGTCGATACGCGCTGATGAGTCACGCGTCTTCTCAAACTTCAAACCAGCCTTTGGGGGTGTCAGCACGTTGGCTCATGAACTGGGGCATGGCTATCACAATCTCAATCTCGCCCAGCGTACACCACTACAACGCTCACTGCCTATGACATTGGCGGAGACCGCTAGCATCTTCTGCGAAACCATCATCACTCATGCCGCGCTAAAAGATGCCAACACACAAGAACAGATCGCCATCTTAGAGGAGTCGATACAGGGGTCGTGTCAGGTCGTGGTCGATATCACCAGTCGTTTCTTATTTGAGCAACGCGTCTTTCAGCAACGTGAGAAGCGTGAATTGTCCATCGACGAACTCAAAGCCATCATGCTGGAGACACAACGTGAAACCTATGGCGATGGTCTCGACGAAACACAACTTCACCCTTATATGTGGGCGGTCAAAGGCCATTACTACAGTACCGGACGCTCATACTACAACTATCCCTACATGTTTGGCCTGCTCTTTGGTCTCGGCCTCTACGCACGTTACCAGCAAGACCCCGAAACCTTCAAGCAAGGCTACGACAATCTGCTCTCGTCTACGGGACTAGCCGATGCCGCAACCCTCGCCTCCCAATTCGGAATCGACCTGCGTACCGAAGCCTTCTGGCGTGCCAGCTTCGACATCATCCGTAAGGACATCGCGCAATTCGAGGAGCTA
>CAXTWV010000197.1:7495-9172 GCA_964248005.1 uncultured Ktedonobacteraceae bacterium
TTCATTATAATGGTTCACCTATAGTACCTTGTGTACCCTCCCACGAAGCCTCGCTATTCGCGAGTAAGCTGCCGATAGCAGCGATAGCGAGACAAACAAGTGTTAAGCCACCAACAAGGTACCACCACCTGTCGTTGCTAATCTGTGGTATCCACGCATAGAGCAATGTGTCAACGATAGCTACAAGGCAAGCAGTAGAGCCAACCACAATACTGAACCATAAGATGGGCATAGGAAAGATACGCTGTTGGTGGAAGCTTTGTCGATTCTGAACGTAGCATAGAGCCAGGTTGATGAAGAGAAACACGGTTGAGATGGCCCATACCAGTGTCGCTGCTGCCTGACTGATATTATAGACCTCCAGGGCAAAATCAGCTGGATTGGCAAATGAGACGAGTGCTGGTGCAATAATGAATGCGAACGCTACAAAGGTCACGGCTATGACCGCTTGAAAGATAATAGCACTTGCAGGAACACGATTCCGATTGAGTCTACCCATACGCGTAGGCAATTGCCGATCAATACTTCCCACTAACAGTATCCGTCCAAATGTATACGTATAGACAACTGGTGAGATAGTGAAGAACAAAATAACACACAGGGCGGTGATATTGCCAAAGAATTTTCCAAGTACTATATCAACTGTAGTCACTAAGGCGAAGGGAGTTGCCGAACCCGCTACGGGTCCTTGCACAACCAGAAGAGAGAAGGAACAAATGAGGTACCCAACAATGATGATGATCACGCCCCAGAGTAAGTGACGCGTTATAGCTTTGCTCTTGTGTATCTCTCCTCCCATTGTCAACGGTACTTCAGCACCTATGTAAGAAAAGGCGACCGTTCCGAATAACACGAAATTGCTGGGAGTGATATTCCAATCAGAGACATGTCTAAAGCTACCTACTGAAGGATGCCCTGTCAATAGCCAAATAACTCCGGCAAGCCCTACAAGGATAACCGCCAGAATCTCGAAGCCAATAACCACGTTGACGATATACTGAATGGTGCGATAACGCTGAACAGCTAGAATGGACGAAAAAATGATGAGGCCAATAATAGCTAGACCCTCTTGCCATGGAGCAGTGAGCCACGCATGATTCAATCCCTGCAAATAGGTCACAATGATATTGCCCCCACTCACCATCACCAGGATACCAGAGAGCCAAGCACAGAAGCCTGAAAAGAAACTCCAATATCTTCCCAACACCTGATATGACCAGTTATAGAGCGAACCTTCGTGTGGAAATATTTTGCCTAGCTGCGCGGAAGCAATGGCACAAGGAATAAAGAAAGTTACCGCCCCAATGAGCAAATACGTAATACCAACAACTCCTTGAGAAACGATATTAGTCGTGAGTGTGATATAAAAGATAATCATTAAAAAGGTGGTCGTCATATCAAAAGTGCCGAGAAAACGAGGCATCGCTTTAACGATGTATTCCTCTGAAACTAACGCAGGTTTCCCTGTAAAAGTATTCTGTGTCGCCATATCAATTTTCCAATCCCTAGCAACAAGCCGCTCGTGCTTCTGCCGACTATTCAATACATCACCTTATGCAGCGAAATCACAATCTTTTCTTTTTACAATCAGCACATATAGAGAAGAGTATAAATGTTTTTCTATCATAATAGCAAAAAAGAGTGGAAAGTTAGTACAAATTGGTTAAAATATAGTTG
>CAXTWV010000198.1:0-9136 GCA_964248005.1 uncultured Ktedonobacteraceae bacterium
AGAGAAAGCTCATTTGCCCTATTTGCCTGGAGCAGGGCTTTGAATTCTGCTAACGTAAACCCTCCTGCCTGAAACTTTTTGAGCATCAGAAGAAGCTCAACGGCCTCCTGGCAATAGTCGCGATAATTATTGGCTTCACGTCGAACATACTGGATATCTAACAGCCCTTCCTTCTCATAAAAGCGAATGGTGGGAGCCGTCAAACCAGTCTTTTGTGCCAACTCATGGATTTTCATAGGCATCTCCTCACAAAGGTCTTGACCTTCAAGTATACTTTATCGTTTATCCTTTGTATAGTGAGTAGCAGAAAGTCAAAAGGGACTGGATGTACGTGAGGAGCATCGGGTTCTGTGGCTTATCGGCATCGAACGGCTTTAATATATGAGATTGCTCGTGAACACATAGTGTTTGTAGAAAAAGGAGAAAATGGACATGACAATTCAGAAGCAGAAATCAATCACCCGCGCCCTTGTCCTGGGTGGTGGTGGGGTAACTGGCATTGCTTGGGAAGTCGGTATACTGACTGGCCTGCTCGAAGCCAATGTGGACCTCCAGGAGGCCGACACGGTTATTGGAACATCGGCTGGGGCCTTCGTTGGAGTGGCTGTGGCTAGCAGGTATGACATGAAGAAACTTTTTGCTACTCAGTTAACACCCAATGATGCTGAGATTCCGGTTGCAGCGTCCGAGCAGACGATGGTAGCATGGTATAACGCATTCGTAGTTGGAGGAAGTAATCCACAGAGCGTCGGCAAGGCGTTCGGGAACATTGCCAGGGAAAATCCTGAGCCGGTGCCGGTCGCGCAACGCCGTTCCACAGTCGAGGCTCGACTCGTCACAACCGAGTGGCCTCTGTCGTTGCAGGTCACTGCTATTGACGCTGATACCGGACAACTGTCTGTCTTTGACCGAACATCGGGCATTTCTCTCATTGACGCAGTGTCGGCGAGCGGAGCTGTCCCAGGTGTCTGGCCGCTTATGCACATTCATGGTAGAGCGTGGATTGATGGTGGCATGGTGTCCTCTACAAATTCGCGTCTTGCCGATGGCTATAACCGAGTGGTGATTCTTGCCCCACTGCCGATTGGCTACGGTTTGATTCCAGGGGCAGTGGAGGATGCAGCAGCGATGAGTGGCAACGCGAACGTTTTCCTCGTCATGCCCGATGAGCAAAGCGTCGCAGCAATCGGTCCTAATATGTATGACCCGACACGCCGAAGCACTGCAGCAACTGCTGGACGAGCGCAGGGCAGGAGCATCGCCACCGCCATCCAAACGATGTGGTGACAGCATTTCTGGTCTTGATCATTGGTAGACTTTTCTACTGCTTCACCCTCTCAATACTATATTCCGACGGCTTGCCAGTTCTCTCCTCAGTCGCGATATCGGTCCCACCCGTTTTCGGCGTTGGGTCGGGGCCATCGAGTTTGATATGTACACCGCGTTTGCGTTGCCGATAGTCCATCCACACGATCAGTCCTGTCATCGTTAGACCCACTAAGAGAATGCCAAGTGGTTTATAGATGCGAGGTAGGTCTAATGCTAAGATGCCGAAAATGATGGTAAGACCATACATGACGTAACAGATTTGTCTCACACTCAAACCTGTTGCCAGGAAGCGATGGTGCAGATGTGTTTTATCATAGTGCAGGGGATGTTGCCCACGTCGGATACGGTTGATCGCCACGACTGCGACATCGAGAATGGGAATGCCTAGCACCATCAAGGCTAGCGCAATCTTCGCACCACCTATAATCGAGAGAACGGCAAGACCGAGGCCGAGAAATTGTGAGCCAGTGTCACCCATAAAAATCTTTGCAGGATTCCAGTTGTGGGGCAAGAAACCAAGTGTAGCACCCGTGAAAATAGCAGCGAGGATAGCGATACTCTGTTGTCCAAGCATCCAGCTAATGATCGTGATGAAGATACCAGTGATAGCGACAACACCTGTCGCCAAGCCATCTAAGCCATCAATAAAGTTCACGGTGTTCATCATGCCAACCATCCAGAACCATGTGAAAAGTACGGCGGGAATAGCTAGCCATGTGATATCAGGATGGTGAATAAAGAGGGTTAATTCCGGTTGTCGAAACCACGGCACTGTTCCATGTACTGGTGCTGTCGCTCGAAAAGGATTGCTGAGTCCGAACAACAACACTCCATTAAATTTGCCATTAAACGGGCCAAGGATGATGAGGACTGAGAGTGTTTGTGCGATGAGTTTAGGAAGAGGCTTGAGTCCTTTGACATCATCGTATGCATGTACAGCGACAATCAATAATGAGGCAAGCAAGAACAGCCAATAAATCACAACCTCTTTTTGTTGCAGTCCATACATGGTTACATACAGCGTTGCCGATGTGACAACAAAAGACAAAAATATAGCCACACCACCGAGTCGTGGTACAGGAAGTTTATGCACACGTCGCTCGGCAGGCATATCGAGCCACCCAGCCCTACGACTTACAGTTATAACGCCGAAGGTAAAGAGATAGGCAAGGACAAAAGCACAGATACCACCAAGAAAGAGAACCGCAAGCGGCGAAAGTCCGAATAGTGGTTGTAGTGATGATTGCAACATATAAGCATGTATAAAAGAAATATTTTCTGATGTAATAAAGAGTATCGATGTACTCTGTTGGTAAAACAATAGATGCCTCGATCTTCTACATAAGGGTCGTCATGCATGATGACCTACACAGTTCAATGAGTTGTATAAAACATAAGAAATTGTAGTTCCTCTATTGTACATAAACGATCAAAGCGTGACCTGTAACATACGATCCCAACCAGCATAGTCCTTTTGAAATATTACGGTAGCATCCGGCAACATGTGCATCAGTAGCTTTGTAAGTGGCTCGCGCTGACGATAGCCAATTTCCAACAGCATCACTCCATGCGGCTTTAATTTTTCTAATGTGCGTACCTGTTCAAAAAAGCGTTGCAGCAAGTCTAACCCGTTCGGGCCACTAAACAAGGCTTGATGCGGCTCATAGTTCAGCACATCGCGTGTCATTACATCCACTTCATCAGTTCCCACATATGGAAGGTTCGCGATCAGCATATCAACAGGTTCTGGAAGAGGGATCAACAGGTCTCCATGCAAAAGACGTACACGTTGCTCAACATGATGTCGCTGACAGTTTTGTTGCGCGACAGCAAGCGCATCGGCAGAAATATCTATAGCATACAGATAGGGAAGACGCAGCTCCTCTACAGCAAGGGTAATCGGAATAGCACCACTACCCGTGCCAATATCGGCAACAAGTGGTGTTTGTTTGACATCGAGCCTTTCACGTACAAGACGCAGGGCGTTTTCGACAAGCATTTCTGTTTCGGGACGTGGAATAAGGACACGTGTATCAACAAGAAAATCGAGACCGTAAAATTCTTCATGTCCAAGAATGTAGGCAATTGGCTCGCCCTGCATACGTCGCTCGATCAGTGCGAGAAATTGCTGTTCTTGTTCAGCAGTTACCTCACGTTCTGGATGAGAATAGAGTATCGCACGATCAATCCCTAGCACATGTTCTAACACCACCTGTGTATCCAAGCGGTCCGAATCTTGATCAGCTTGTATCAGCAGGCGTCGGCCTCGTGTCAAAACGTTTCGTAGAGTGGTCATGAAGCCGTCCTTAGCATCCTACATAACATTATGTACCATGCGTATTTTATCATGCAGTGCCGTAGTTGTATAGGATGTTGACAGACGGACGCCCACAAGGGGCTAACCCTACTATACACGGCGTGTATAGTAGGGTTAGCCCCTTGTGGGCGTCCGTTCGCGTATTTCTTTCTTTGACTTTCTTACTTTCAGCGTTTTTTCAGCAAGTTGCTATTGAGTATTCAGCGAACCTTGTTATGCTCTTATTCGAGAGGTGCAAAGGGTACCTCTTTCAAGACACATTACAGGAGAATATATACGTCTATGTCTAAGACAAAAGGTTGGCTCATTCTCGCGATTCTGGGGTCCATTATCGGGTTGATTGGCATTGGTAGCCTTGCTATCGCAACGGCAAACGCGGCTGGACCATCAAGCACCCCAACGACAACGACTAATCCAGGAAAAGGACCTGGCAAAGGTCATGGTCCTAAAGCTACACTGAGCGTCACAAGCGTGAGTGGACAGAAGATTACAGCAAAGCAACAAGATGGTACAAGTGTCACTATTACAACCACATCCAGTACCATATACATGCGTGCTGGTCAGAAAGTCAGTGCAAGCGCGGTGACAACAGGAACAACAATTCATGTACGCGGTACAAAAAACAGCGATGGTAGTATCACAGCAACCCAAATTGATATTGTACTCCCTCACGTCGGCGGTCAAATCACAAAGATCAGTGGATCGACTCTCACAGTTCAAGACAAAGGTGGGGTACATACGATTCAAACGAGTTCCAGTACCACCTTTATCAATGACCAGACCCACCAGAAAATCACGTTGAGTACACTCAAAACTGGCGAGAATATTCATGCTGAAGGCACAACCAATAGTAATGGCAGCATTTCCGCACTAGTTGTGCATCTTGCCCGCACCAAGCCTACTAAGACCTCTACAAGTGGAACTCCTACAACAAAGGGAACACAAGCAACTTCGTAACGCGCTATGAAATGTACTCGTATTACAAACATACGGCACATTTTCTACCAGGACCGATGTCTTAACATCGGTCCTACCATAGATTCCAGAGAGGATAGATTGATGTGGAGACACGAGGAGAGAAAGAGCATAAACAGCCAACGGTCTTGCTTGTGGATGACGAACAGCATATCATAGATTTTCTCCATATGGGATTTGAATACGAAGGTTTCTCGGTCTCTGTTGCCAAGAATGGCTTTGACGCCTTGAAGATTGCGACTGCCCAACAGCCTGACATCGTGATCCTCGATATTATGCTGCCAGGAATGGACGGATTTGAAGTAATACGGAAACTACGTCGGACAAGTTCAATGGGTATTATTATGCTTACCGCACGTGAAGAGGTGGATGATCGTGTAACGGGCCTTGATCTTGGAGCAGATGATTATGTCACAAAACCATTTGCCTTCAAAGAACTTATGGCACGAACACGCGCGGTCCTACGGCGGCATGGAAAAACAACAGGGGATATGCTGACGTTCCACAGCATTACGCTTGACCGAGCCACCCGCATTGTGACGCGCAATGACACAACCATCGAATTGACGCCACGCGAGTTTGATCTGCTAGAGTTCTTTTTGATGCATCCACGGCAAGTACTTACACGTGACGTTATTCTCGCACGCGTTTGGGGATACGATTATGAAGGTGATGATAATATTATCGAGGTCTATGTACGCCACTTACGTGAAAAGCTGCACGACAACCCACCACAACTTCTACAAACGGTACGCGGTGTTGGCTATACACTTCGTGAGTAAGGCTTAGTCATGGCTACAACACAACGTTTTCAGCGACTGCACATGCTGACAGCCCATATTCCTTTACGTTGGCGTGTAGCACTTGCCTCATTTGGCTTGTTGATACTCTTACTTGGTTCACTCGGTGTACTTATCTCAGCATTAGCAGAAAACGCACTTCTGACAAATCAGGTCGCTGCATTCCGCGACGAGACCCAACTCGCCCTCACAGGAGGCAAAGCACGCAATCTCGTACTTGCTTCACCCTCAGAAACTCCTCCAACCGCTGGACCGCCCGCTCCTGATCTTACAGCCCGTGCAACAGATCTTGTTCATCGTCTCGCGGGGGCAAGCGTCCGTGTGACGGTTCTCTCACCTCAAAATGCTGTGATCGCTTCAAGTAACGACCTACCACAAGTACCCGCCTCCGTCACGATAAGTACCGATGAAATACAACAACACTTGCAGACTGCACAGCAAGCAGATGCCTATCAGGTGGTAAGTGACGTTCAAGGTCAGCAGCAACTCGTTGTATTCTTCCCACTCGTCAACAATCAGCATACAGTAGCACTACTACAACTCAATACGCCTATTGCTCCGATAGAGCGTTCAATCACGACACTACGTCTTATCTTAGTATTTGGTATTCTCGGCGCACTCGTCCTTGCAGCTGCATTGACATTGCCGCTCATGAGTGCAGCCCTACGCCCTCTTGTGCTTATGGAGCAAACGAGTCAGCGTATCGCGGAAGGGAATCTCTCGCTTCGTCTTGCTGTACCAGCAAGCCAGGATGAAATTGGACGCCTCGCACGCACCTTCAATAGTATGGTTGCACGCTTGGAAAAGACCTTTCAGCGACAGAAGCAATTCGTCGCCGATGTCTCACATGAGCTACGCACGCCACTTACCGCACTTGGTGGGAGCGTAGAAATGCTGTTACTTGGTGCGGACCGAGGCGATACGGAGTCAGCACGTCGTCTCATGCGTAGCATGTACGCCGAGGTGGAACGGATGCGCCGTCTTGTGGAAGACCTGCTCACGCTTACACGTCTCGATGAAGGACGCCTTCCGATGCACATGGAGCCTGTTGTAGTCGCTCCGTTTTTAGCAACAATTTGTGAGACAGTACAACATCTCGCACACGGACAAACCATTTCCTGTGTCAGTCCTCCTGATATACCACTCATGCTTGCAGATACCGACCGACTGCGACAAGTTCTGCTAAACCTTGCGGATAACGCCCTCAAGTTTACTGCACCTTCTGGCTCTTTGCTCTTCAAAGCATCGTTGGAAGATAAGCATATTGTTATTACGGTACAAGATACTGGCACTGGCATTCCACCCGAAGCACTTCCACATGTCTTCGACCGATTTTATCGTGTTGACACATCGCGCACACGACTACCACAACAGCGTGGAGGAAGCGGTCTCGGCCTAGCCATCGCAAAAGAAATCATCGAGGCTCAAGGCGGACGCATCTCACTGAGCAGTAAAGTGGGGGTAGGCACCACAGTAACGCTTCGTTTACAAGCCGCAACAGGAACACCTGTAGGGGTCTAATTCATTACACCCTGTAGGCGATATACAATGTTCGGAGGATTGATGAAACGTTTCTCACGTCCTCCAATATTGTGTATCGCCTACAGGGTGTAATGAATTAGACCCCTACATTATGGCGTCGCTGTAGCCCCACCACTTGGAACAGTTGGAGATGTGCCGAGGTTAATACTCGTGTCGTCAAAGCTTTGCAGGTTAACCACAGTTTGGGTCGTGGGCAGGTACGTTACTTTGACAGTATCACCTGTTTGCACTAATGGCAACTTCGCAGAGAGCGATAGGTTTGCGGTAAAGATTAGCTTCTGTCCCGCGACTTGTAGGTAGTAAATGGTATTTGTACCTTGCTGTACCGACGAGATACGAAGCACCTTCGCTGTCACCGTTTGCACTGTTGTCCCCCCGCCAGTTCCACCGCTTCCTCCACCTCCGCTTCCTTGCTGTGTGAGCCACTGTGTATAGTCACCAAGCGCGGCAGGCAAATTAGACTCGAACTGTACGTTGTTTCCATTCAATGCACGGGCATCAACGATACCTACAGCCTGAAAAATGTCACCGCTACCTGTACTTTGTGCATAAATCGCCACCCACGTAGGAGCACCGTCGATTTGATACAATTGGGTACTTGTCACGCTATAGTTACGAATATTCGCACGTGTTGACCCAAACGTTGAGTTCACATTGTCTCCAATACCAATACCTGATAAAGGATAGAAATCTGCCTCATTCTTATGCGAATTGAACAAAAACACGCCTGTACTTGAGTTGTCGCTCGATGAAGAGGAAGTCATAGGCACAAGCCACACTGGTTGATCTCCCCTATTATAGAGAAGTTCGGGTGTCCCTGATGGAGCTTGTTGCCCCAGACCAGAGGGGTTAAACCAAGGTGCAGCGTGATACAGACCCCACCACTGCAAGTACTCTGTAACGGTATCGGAAGGAAAGACGCGATCAACCCATGATGGCACTTGTGAAGGCTGATATTTCTTGATTTCTCCTGTATGCGCATCAACGATAAGAACCTCACTTAACACATCACCGGTATAACCACGTGTTGGCTGCATCAATGAGATAGTCCAGTAGGGATGCATGTTATCGTCAAGCTCCAATGTAGGGTCAACGAGGCGACCATAGGTATAGCCACTGAGATAGACATGACGCAACAGGTCCTGGTTGAGCAGAGCACCAGGCAGATAGGCAATCTTCGCACTCTGTTCGGTGTGTAATACAGGGATTTGTTGTGGGTCTTCGGCGTCTACCACCACAAAGCCTGGTGTTGTAGGATTGGAGAGATTGACAAAAACGTTGTTGTAGGCAAGCGGTGCCACATAATATAGATGATGATTAATGGATTGGAGTGTATAGCTCGCAGGATCAATGTTATAGGCGGAGCCAAGATTTTGTCCATTAGAGCCAAGCACTTGCTGACCCTTGTAGGACGCGATGTTTTGACTCACCAGAATAATATTGTTCTGGTCTGTCGGTGGCAGTAAGGGTGATGCCATCACATGTACATTAGGAATCGCGGCGAGTACTTTCGCATTGACATCGAACCACGTCGTGAAAATGGTAATCAGAATCGAGGCAGCAATACCAATCACACCTACGAAGATCAGGCCGAAGATACCCGCTGCAATGACGCCACGCGAATAACGCGAGGGCATACTCGTCGTTGTCCCTCGCCTTCCAGTCCCGCTACGACCCTGGCTAATCGCGGCAGCCTCTTCTAAAACGCCCATCGCGGGACGCGCAAAGGCGAAAAGATTCGCTATACTACTTATGGTAAGTGGACCAAGAATCCATTGCCAGCCCCCAAATGGCCCGGTCAGTGCAGGTTCACCAAAGTAGAGAATCAATAGGCTGAGCACAAAGTTTACTACAAAGTAGATACCAAACCAGGTAAAAAATTTGCGACCATTAAACGGTTCACTGCGACCAAAGGCGAGGCGTCCAATGCTGAGAATCACCATCACAGCAAGCGCACCAATAAGTGCAAGTAGGAAGATCACCATAAAAGGTTCTCCTTGTTTTTGTCAGCAACACGATGTTCTCTACACATATGTATGGGATTATTGCGTTGCGTAGGAATAAGAAAGATAAGGCTTTTTTATTGTAGTGCTCTGCAAGGTATTTAGCAAATACCTACTACATATTACATACGTCATATACACTACAACGTTGCTCATTCTTTTCTATCCAA
>CAXTWV010000199.1:0-9124 GCA_964248005.1 uncultured Ktedonobacteraceae bacterium
TTGCCATGACAATACCATCGAATTGTGGTAAGTCAAGTGGGCGTGTGAAGTCTGCTACTATATAGGTCACGTTCATTGTAGGCGAAAATTGACGCATGGCTTGTTCTTGTTGCCTCAACACGCTGCTATCTTTATCTACAGAATAGATACGCCCTGTAGGACCTATCAGTTCGGCAAGGGCGAGTGTGAATGCTCCTGCACCAGAACCAAGATCAGCCCATACTCCTCCTGGTTCAGGAACACCTTTGCGTAAAAGATGTACATGATCGGTATGATTCATACTCGCTCTCCTATCTCGTCAACGGGTAAACCTTCGAGTTGCATAATCTTGAGGGCGTTGGTGGTTGGTGAAGGACCGGACCGTATGGAATAATCAAACACCATTTCGCCGTCAATCACATCCTCTTTAAAGTGATAATTCATGACACCGGGGAGGGTGTTTGCCAGTGTTACAAGTTCAAGATCATGAGTTGAGATACAGCCTAGACAATTGCGTCCAACGAGCGCATGAACGAAGGAACGACTACCAATGAGACGCTCACGATTGTTTGTACCTTTGAATATCTCGTCTATAAGAAAGAACAAAGGATAACCCTCTTGTTGCAGTTCCATAAGCAATGCTTTGAGTCGTCGCACCTCGGCATAGAAGTAGGAATAGCCATCTGTCACCGAGTCGCTCACCTTAATGCAGGTAAATATCCTGAATAGTGTTGTGGAAAACGTACTGGCATTGACGGGTCCACCTGCAAAAGCTAGACAGAGATTGATACCAAGTGTACGTAGAAAGGTACTCTTGCCAGACATATTTGAGCCAGTGATAATCACAACTTCGCCTTGCCTCTGGAATGTGAAATCGTTTGTCACCTTCTGCTCATCCAAAAGTAAGGGATGGCCCAATGCAGTGGCCTCGAAGAGAGCATTCTGGCTTGTGGCATTTGCAGAAACATCAGGAAATGTATACGTCGGGTTCAGATAGGCAAATGATGCAAGCGAGTTTACTGCTTCTAACTCGAACCATATGTCGAGCCATTGTGGAAGGTATGCCGCGATTTGGACTTTGTAGCGTCGCAAACGATAGGCACAATAGGTATCCCACGGCATAAGCGCGTTAATTGGTAACCAGAGAAATGGATTTTTCGCCAGTGTTGCAGCATTGGCAATCCTGGCAAGACCCTTGAGAAGCTGCGAGGGATGGTGTTCTGAGTCTACAAAAAATGGTTCGCATAGCTTTTTCAAACGAGAGTTAGCAGGATAGGGATATTTTTCCAGGTACTCGAACACAGTACTCGTGGTGGCGAAGGCATCACGCAGATAGTATGCATCTTCAAACACATCGCCACGTATCTTCTTAGTATTGAGAAAAAGGAAGAGCGAACCAAGGAGCGAGGCAATCCACAATGGAGAAAGCAGACCGACAACATTCAATATCGCAAGCACAAGTGTGAGTACGCACAGTGCGATAGACCCCCATAGTAACGAGGGCAATACTGCCGTCCCATTCATCTGGTTCAGCCATGTTGTCAGTCGATTCCCTTCTAACTGCTCTGCTATTTGGCGTGATGCAAGCAATGATTTCAGAGTGAGTTTATCACGAAACCGTGTGAGTGGTAGCAGCTCATGTACAAGGACTTGTCTGCTCTGTGTCGTGTTCAGGTCAGGAGAGGTTGTTAGCAACCATTCGTGAAGACGCCGTGTGCCCTCACCCGATACAGCAGTATTCAGCAAGCGATGAAGTGAGCGTTCGCCTGTGATGTCAAGATCGGACTCGAAGGGATGTCCAGCTTGTAGTGCAGTCGCAGGGACCGCAGGAATGACGTTCCAGTCAAGGCGCATACGTGCAATATGAGTGGATTTGATATACGACCAGACTTTGTGCCGCACAATACTTCTGTCAATTTTGCCCTGGAAGTATGCCACAACAGAAAACGCGATAATCGCGAACAATGCTAGTACTATAGCAAGCCACCAATGCGCTATTACATAGCCTACGACAGCTAGCACGATGCCACCAAAGAAAATTGCTACACGCGTCCATGAATAGCGGTTGCTGCGTTGGTCGAGTATTTTAATACGTCTTGTGAGACGTGAGATTTGTCGTTCGAGTGCTTCTATACGCTCTTGTTTTGTAATTACCATACGGGTCCTCCTACCTTATCATAACTCTATTTGCATTGTTGGGCAAGAAGGTAGCATCGCAGCATTCCAAAAGCGTATCATGGTGAGAGTACATTTTCTATTCCTAGACGCGTTAATTTGCGTGTGGATAACAAGTGTTGTAAGAAAGGGTACATATTTTATGGAACTGACAAACAAAGGGGTTTTCGTTTCGGGTGGAGCTTCGGGCTTAGGTGCCGCATGTGTGCGGCTCTTAACACAAGCTGGAGCAAGAGTGACCATAGCCGACCTGAATAGCGAATTAGGCGAGGGTCTTGCGAAAGAGCTAGGCGGCTCAACGCGTTTTGTGAGGACGGATGTTACAAATGAAGAAAGCACACAGGCGGCAATCAAGGCTGCTGTTGATGCTTTTGGGGGCTTGCATGTTACGATTAACTGTGCAGGTATTGGTAGTGCGGATCGTGTGATAGGAAAAAATGGTCCAGCGAGTCTTGCCACCTTCACAAAAGTTATTCAGGTTAACCTGATTGGTACATTCAATGTGATACGTCTCGCGGCTACAGCTATGGCTGAAAATTCGCCAGAGGGTGACGGTGAGCGCGGAGTGATTATCAATACGGCCTCGGTTGCGGCATTTGATGGTCAGATTGGGCAGGCAGCCTATTCTGCTTCTAAAGGCGGCATTGTGGGTATGACGCTGCCTATCGCACGTGACCTCGCACGTACTGGTATTCGTGTGATGACGATTGCACCAGGATTGTTTGATACTCCTCTGCTAGCGGGATTACCAGAACCTGCGCGTCAGTCGCTCGGTCAACAAGTCCCCTTTCCATCACGGCTCGGACAGCCTAGCGAGTATGCAGCATTGGCAAAACATATTATTGAGAATCCAATGCTGAATGGAGAGGTTATACGCCTGGATGGTGCTATACGCATGGCCCCTCGCTGATAGTTTTTGCTGTGTTTAGAAAGGCAAAGAGCATGTCTACACCACCGACTCATGTTCAATTTATTAACCCATCGGGTTTGAGTTCTCCACCAGGATTTACTCAGGTGGTTGAGGTTACTGGTGGACGAACAGTATATATAGCAGGGCAGATTTCTGTAGACAAATCATTTCAGGTTGTTGGCAAGGATGATTTTCGTACACAAGCAGAGCAGGTCTTTGAAAACCTCAAAATCGCTTTAACAGCAGTGGGGGCGGATTTCACGCATGTGGTCAAAATGAATATGTACCTTCTTGACATATCAGATTTAGCGACCTTACGTGAAGTACGTGACCGCTACTTGAACACCAGTCATCCGCCCGCTAGTACAGTAGTCGAGGTACGAAAATTGGCTCTCGACGGTTTACTACTTGAAATTGAAGCTATTGTAAGTTTGCATACATAGTCTATGCTCTTTCCCAAAAGAGTACGGATAATATGTAGGGACCGATGTATCACGTCCTTGTTCGGCAATCGAGAGGCTAAAAGGACGTGATACATCGGTCCCTACTAGTTTGTCAAACACTATCTCCGTTGTTTCTTCTATCGAAGTATTCATCAATGACCAATTGATGTAAATGTTGAATACAGTAACCAAACGTTGAGGCTGAGAATAAGCACACTACATCCGATAGCAGCCCATGTAGTAATTCTCTTATTAACTAGTATACCCATGATATCGCGTCGGCTTGTAAACATGACGAGTGTGATGACGGGTAAGGGCAAGACAAAACTGAGGACGACTTGACTAATCACAAGTGTATTCGTGGCATTGAGGCCGATGGCGGCAACGATCACAGCAGGAATCATGGTCACGAGGCGGCGCACCCAGATGGGAATGGTGAAGCCTACAAAGCCTTGCATGATAACCTGTCCAGCCATCGTGCCAACGGTAGAGCTAGAGAGGCCCGAAGCGAGCAGTGAGACCGCGAAGATGATGCTAGCGGCACCTCCAAGGAGAGGCGTAAGTGTCTGGTAGGCAGTGTTAATATCTGCGATATCCGTATGTCCATGTGCATGAAAAGTCGCGGCAGCCATGTAGAGCATCGCCATATTGACAAGGCCCGCCAGACCCATTGCAAGCACCACATCTGGAATGTTCCATCGGAAGATGCGGCGTGCTTCCTTTTCGCTACGTGGAACGATACGCTTCTGTGTCAATGAGGAATGCAGATAGATTGCGTGCGGCATCACAGTTGCGCCGATAATACCAACGGAGAAGAGAATACTTTGTGTACCTCCGAGCCACGGTACAACTGCATGATAGCCAATTTGACCGAAGTCTGGATGCGATAAAAAGGTTTCAATTACATAGCAGATGGCAATCACTCCAACGAGAGCTGTGATTACAGCTTCAAGGGGACGGAAACCATGACGCTCCAATTGTAATATCAGATAGGTGACGACGCCGATAATGAGCGTAGCATACAGCAGAGGAATACCGAACAATAAGTTGAGAGCGATACTTGCACCTAGAAACTCCGCGAGATCGGTCGCCATTGCCGAAATTTCGGCAACAACCCACATTGCGTACACAATTGGTTTGCTGAAGTGCTTATGGCACATTTCCGCAAGGTTGAGGCCCGTTGCGATACCAAGTTTTGCCGACATGGTTTGGAGCAATAGTGCCATCAGGTTCGCAAGCACGATTACCCAGAGCAGATTATACCCAAAGGCACTACCACCTTGAATATTAGTGGCGAAATTGCCTGGGTCGATGTAGGCGACACTGGCAATAAAGGCTGGTCCCAGAAATGGGAGTAGGGCAAGCAGTCCTTTTTTGTGTCCATCGAGGGCGGCACGCGCAGCAGTTTGTGTTCCGTTCTGCTTAGGAGAATGTTCAGGTGTTGCACCATCAAGTGAGCCTAACGGTAGCGAGGCAGGTGGATAGATTCTCAAGAACGTTCTCCTTGTCTGTTCGTGGGCGACGTTGATGTATGTAGCGCATCAGGTGTTACGGGGCGCACAAGCACTGAGTGCGTCACGACATCACCAATTGCGTGTGTTTGCTCTCCAATACGTATAGTATAAACACCCCCATAAGGGGCGACTGCTTCAACTTTGACTAAGGCTCCTGGAATGAGGCCGAGTTCAGCAAGATAGCGCAACAAGTCCGGTTGCTCATCGCTGACGCGTTGCACGATCACCTGTTGTCCGGGCAGAATTGTTGAAAGTGGCTCACTGATAGCAGTCACCACACTACCAGCTTTGTTTGGAATGGGATCGCCGTGAGGGTCCTCGGTTGGATGATCTAACAGAGTATCCATGCGGTCCACAAATGCCTCTGAAATTGCATGCTCAAGGTGCTCGGCTTCGGCGTCAACTTCGTCAAGTGGAAAGCCCATTGTCTGCACAAGAAAGAGTTCGAGCAAACGATGACGACGCACAAGTTCTGTCGCCATGATACGACCTGTCTCGGTCAATTCCACACCATGATAAGGAATGTAACGTACATAACCGCGCTCACTGAGCCACTTGAACAATTGAGTCACGCTGGCATCGCTCAATTGTCCCGTTGCCTCTAATGGTTGCAAACGGTCCTTCATAACGGATGTGGTAATTGACTCGCCACGCTCTCCTGCTTTATAGCAGAGTTTCAAGCAATCTATAGCGCGAATCGGTAAGGTGTGTAGTTCAGGTGACATTCCAAACCTCTATTTCGGATTTCATAACATTAATTTTTATACCTCTAAAACTATTTTATCAGACATAATAGTTATATGTCAAGGCAATATAAAACATCTTTTGAAGACATCACATGAAATAGTATGTTTACATGAAATATGAATTGTAGGGGCCTTAATTCATTACGCCCTCGCCCACATTTACTGTTGGGCGAGGGCGTAATAATGCTGTTTGATCAATGAATCAGGATACAGCGATTGTAGGGACCGATTTATCACGTCCTTGCCCAAGTGTTGAGAGGCCAAAAGGACGTGATAAATCGGTCCCTACATCGGTATTTCAAATGTGTAGGTATCGCCATGTGCCATATAATGAACACGGTCTTCAAGGTTGGACATTGTGACGAGTGCTTTAAAATCATCCAGGGGTGACTTGAACACAGGATAGTCATTATAGTGAACAGGAATATTCTTCTTTGCGTTCATTAGCCTGATTGCCTCTATCCCCTGCATGGCATCCATTGTAAGTAAGATGCCGAAAATGCGAGTGCCGCCAAGGTGCAACATAGCAAGGTCGATATCAGGATAACGCTGTGGAATCTGCTGCAAGTCTTCAAAAAGCAACGTATCGCCAGTGATATACAATCGCACGAGCGTCTTACCTGTGTTATCCTGGAACTCTAGCATACTCCCCATGACCGAAGGCAGCATGGAGTTCATAATGCCAGGGCCATGCTTGCCGGGCATGGAGGTAATGCGTAACGTAAAGTCACCTTTTGTTACAGTCAGCGTCTCCCATGTATGCAATGGCTCTAGCATCGTAAAGCATTTGTGACGTAGAGCGATTGCGGCTTCTGGTGTCGTCACGATGATTGTGCCCTTGTCAAGCCTCTGTTGTACCAAACGGTCAAAGTGATCTTCATGTAAATGCGAAAGCAGAACAAGATCAAACTCAGGAAGTTGCTCCATAGCGATTGCGGGATTGGTCAAGCGTTCGGATGTCAGGCCACCACCCAAATGAACATGATCGCCTTGATGCAGAAAATTTGGGTCCGTCAAAATCGTGAACCCAGCGTAACGTATGAGCATAGTCGCGGTTCCAATGAAGAAGATTGATCCATGTGTGGAATCAATAGGTTCTGTACCGCGTGGTAGCACAAGCGCACTTGTATTTTGCATAGTATCCATTGTATATCTCCTTATGTCTATAAGAAATTCTTTTAAATGTGTAAGGATGTATATATTCAAGACACGTTTGATAGGCGGATGAGGTGACACCCTCTTCTATGGTTAGCCTTGTTCGTGTATAATAGCGTCAACCTAACTATTTGCACAAAGACGTGTTGCCTCATGTACCAACGATGGTATGCTCTACATCTCGGAAGAAACTATTTCATCGAGAGAAAGGAAGCTATTTCACTATGCCAGAAACGAATGGAAACTCAACAACAGCACAGGGGTTGAATAGTCGTAGCAAGATGATTACAGAGGGTGCGGTTCGCGCTCCCAATCGTTCCATGTTGCGTGCGGTTGGCTTGACCGATGAGGATTTTAATAAACCATTAATTGGTATTGCCAGCACATGGAGCGAGATTACACCATGTAACTCGCACATTAACAAACTCGCGGAAAAGGTACGTGAGGGTGTACGCGTTGGCGGTGGCGTGCCTCAAACATTTGGTACCATCACGGTCAGTGACGGTATTTCGATGGGCACGGAGGGCATGAAGTTTTCGTTGCCGAGCCGCGAGGTGATCGCTGATTCTATCGAACTGGTGGCGAATGCACAGCGTTTCGATGGCGTGGTTGCCATCGGTGGCTGTGATAAAAACATGCCCGGCTGCTTGATGGCATTAGCACGCATTGATGCACCAACGCTTTTTGTGTATGGCGGGACAATTCAACCAGGCGTGTGTCGCGGGCAAGATGTGGATATCGTCAGCGTCTTCGAGGCGGTAGGTCAGTTTAGCGCGGGTAAGATTAGCCGTGAGCAATTAGACGAGGTTGAGAAGACGGCGATTCCAGGAGCAGGTTCCTGCGGCGGTATGTACACGGCGAACACAATGGCATCCGCGATTGAAGCATTGGGTATGTGTCTTCCTGGCGGCTCGTCGATGCCAGCCGTGACCGCACGTAAGATACTGGATTGCTACGACTCAGGGCAGGCAATTGTACGCATGATCGAGCAGGGTATCACGGCACGTTCTATCCTCACACAGACCGCATTCGAGAATGCGATTAAGGTTGTGATGGCTCTTGGTGGTTCGACCAACGCGGTGTTACACTTGATAGCGATTGCGCGTCAACTGGATATTCCGCTCGGCATCGACGATTTCACACGCGCTGGCGGTAAAGTGCCACACCTTGCCGACCTGAAACCAGGCGGTCGATATGCGATGACGGACCTTGACCGCGCTGGCGGTGTGCAGGCCGTGATGAAGGTTCTGCTCAAAGCTGGTTACTTGAACGGTGACGCGTTGACTGTTACAGGTAAGACACTTGCGGAAAACCTTGAATCCGCGCCCGACCTCGCCGAAGGACAGACTGTTGTAGCTCCACTTGATAAGCCCTTACATGCAACCGCACCACTTGTCATTCTCAGAGGTAATCTTGCACCCGATGGTGCTGTCTGTAAAATCGCTGGCCTTAAAGTGACAAATCATCGTGGTCCCGCAAAGGTGTTCAATTCAGAGGAAGAGACCTTCGACGCCATCATGAATCACCACATTACCGATGGTGACGTAGTTGTCATTCGCTACGAAGGTCCAAAGGGTGGTCCTGGTATGCGCGAGATGTTGGCGGTTACATCGGCGTTGGTTGGACAAGGCTATGGTGAGACAGTTGGCTTGATTACTGATGGGCGTTTCTCTGGTGGCACACATGGTATGGTCGTGGGTCATATCGCGCCAGAGGCACAGGTTGGTGGTCCAATCGCGATTGTGCAGGACGGCGATATCATCAATATCGACTCTGATCACAACGCGCTCTCAGTCGAGATCAGCGATGAAGAGATTGCGCGTCGTCTCCAAGAATGGCACGCGCCCGCACCCAAGTATACGAAGGGTGTGCTGGCAAAGTATGTAAAGTTGGTTGCGTCCGCGTCTGAGGGGGCGATAACGGGATAATACACAAAATGCTGAGGTTGCCATACAACCTCAGCATTTTTGTTTGCTATCCTTGCTTTTGGAAATAGCTTATGCCAAAGGCTAATGCTACAATAGCTCCAAATAGGAGGAAGAAGACGGCTACATTGGAACCAACGCTTGCGTCCGAGTCGCTATAGATGCTACTTTTATCTGAACTCATGAACTGCTCGCTTTCTTTATACACTGTAGAAGACAAGCATCCATGCTTTATCACAACTATGTCCCTTTTCATATGATAGCACGAAATGAGAAG
>CAXTWV010000200.1:0-6619 GCA_964248005.1 uncultured Ktedonobacteraceae bacterium
AGTAGTAGGACGACGAGCGGCAGAATGTAGCGGATGCAGCGAATGATATATTTGGACATGTCGATATTCCCTTCTGTCTAGTTACAGCTTTGGACCCGCTTCAAGGTATGAAAGATACTGGTAAGCACCCCGCAAGTCCAAAAATATGCCTTTTTCTTGTCACGACTTCTTTGTGTTGCTTTTGTGAGCAAAAAGTCCCCCACGTGTGCCGCACCTCTTTGTGCTATGACACATCCGCTTTTCGTTCGTGTGTTTGCTCACTCTATGCGCTAACCATCTCTTGGAGACTTCCAGAGAGTGTCCAGAGGGGGCGCGTTGTGTATTCGTGTTCGTTTTGTCATGCCACTAGCTAGTGTGGTAGTTGCGTGTGTGATAGATATCGCGATGTCTTGTACCAGAAGTCCATACAGAAAAGCAGTATAAGAATCTTTTCTAGTGTCTGCATGTTGTTAGTACTTTTGACAAAAAAGTACTACGTGGCCTCGTTTATTTCCCTTGATGCGGAGAGAGCATATTTTCCCTTTTACAGAGCGAGTAGTAGTACTTGATACCTATTTAGAGGATTTTTATTGAAGAACGAAAGAAACGTCTGTATCTTCACAGGATAAGAGGAGGGGAAAGTATATTTTTGTAGACCTCCTTGTATCACAGTAGTGCAAGTAGTACCTACATGCAAAACAGAAAAGAGGCACATCCATGAATGTTGAAGCTATCAAGTACCACACCTGTGAGGAAGATGGAGATGAGGGAATTTTGCTTGTCGATGCTGAGACGGAGAGTGAACCAACAACGGATGAGGATGGCAGTTTGCTTTACTACTGTCCAGAGGGACAACATATCTTTTCCGCCGATTAGGACACGACGTAACGTAGTAATCTAAAAAAGAGCTGGTAGAGATATTCTCTGCCAGCTTCTTTTTTCGGTACTCTTCCAGATTTGGACACAGCACGCCTCTCGCTTAGCGGTCTTTTCCTGCTAAGAATGCTCTTTTCATCGCCTGCTAGGTTTTGCTATGCCTACCTCTTGCTTTTTCTTGAAAACTTATGTACTGTAGTATATATACATTCTTTTTACGAAATGTATGTACAAAAAAGTGCTGAAAGCCTGTAACATCCGAAAAGTACCATTGCTGAATTCTATTCAGCTACAAAAGTTACTCGTATGGAAGTGAACGCAGGTCGTAGTGAAAACCGCGTACAACTGCTTTGTGGATTGAGAAGTGAGAGAAAGAGAGGGAGAGAGATGCCTGAGAACTAGCTAAGGAGAAGGACGCCCTGACAGAAGATGTATCCTTTAGCGCATTTCCTAATGCCACGCGCACAAAAATACGAGGAGCACCGATATGCAGAGACCCCTTCGCAGAGTAAAAATGCCACTGAGTGACCAGCTACAGAACAACGAAGAAATATTACATTTCTCTTTACAGGGCCTCTTACCAGCAGGACACACCCTTGTACTCAACACGACTCTTGGCACCCTCTCTGACCTTCTTGTACGTCAAGATCAACCCCAAATGGTCGCGCAACAGCAATTTGCCAACAGCGAAATTTCTGTTTTAATGCCTTTGCTTGAAGCCTATCCTTACTTTTGTCCCTACGAAACGCTGTATGCAAGTTTCACCTATGGAAAGGTCACTGAAAGCACTATTGAACGGTGTCGTCAGCACTTGCAGGAGGCACAGATTGAGGGAGTGTGGGATCAGGAGATGAGGGCAATACGCAACGTCTTATCGCGTACTCGCTTCAAGACACGCGCCTTCGGCATTGAGATTTCAGCAATCCTTGAGACTGGATATATTCTTATCTATCGGGAACAGAGAGAAGCACGGTAAAGCACTGCTTATACGGCATCATGTACACACCTCTAGTCCTTTGCGCTTGAGAGCTTATGGAGCTTCAGGGCGATTTGCAGGGGCAACCAATGTACATGCTGCTTCAGGTCGAGATTGCATACCGTTTTGAGTCGCTCAAGGCGTTGCAGGAGTGTATTGCGATGTATCCCTAAAAGACGAGACGCCTCACCAATGCTTGTACCACATTCAAGGTATATCTCTAGTGTGGGCAGGAGATGCGTGTTTTTATGCTCATCGTCATACTTCTGGATAAGAGCGATTTGCTTCTGATACTGATCAGGTAGCTTTTGCGCACACGCGAAATCATAGATGTAGCGATAGGCACCAAGCATACAAAAAGAAGTGCAGATGCCTTCTTCTGTCACATACGGTCCTATCTCTTGTGCCTCTTTCGCCTCGGTGTATGCCTGTGGATACTGATCTATTGCTAGACAGGAATTGCTTATACCAGCTACGAGAAAAACACGTTGTTCTTTTTGCAGGCTTTGTATAAGACGCTTAAAATCCATGTGTATCTGTTCAATATCTTCCTCATGCTCCATGAGTAAGAGACAAATCAACTCGGAGCCAGCCATAGTAACAAGCGAACCGGGATAGATGTCTTGGACGTGAGCCTGGATGTATTGATACACCCTCTGTTGCTGCTCTTCTGTAACCCTCATGTGCCCACGAACTTCCTGGCTTTGCATACTATATTCAATGTTCATGGTGATAATGATATGTGGAGCATCCAGATTGTAGCCTAAGAAACGAGCGCGGCGTTGTAGAAAAACGTGTCCACCATGAGTAGCACCAGCAAGTAAACCATGAACAAACTCTTGCATTAGAAATCGTGAATCTTTCTTCTCCAGCGTAAGATTCTGCATATTTTTGAGCGTTAACGCTCCTTGTTGTGCGATAGTCGCGAGAATGAGTTGTTCATCAGCTGTATAGTCTCTACTTTTTTGCGCGTAACAGTTTATCATGCCGACACACTCGTCCTTCACGAGTAGAGGAATCGACAATAATACCTCAAATTGTACATTCTCTAGCGGGTTTACCAGTGCATATTCGTGGACGGCAAGACTTGGAATATGCCCTATTAATAGCTCACGATGGAGTCGTTGTAATAACGCTTGCTCAATGTCAAGAGCATGAAGGAAGACACCTCTATCGCTGAGATTAGGCACGCAACAACGTACTTCCAATAGTTGCTCACGCGAATTTGATAAGAGAATAACGCATAAGTCCGCCTGTGTAATTTGCTGTACAAGAGAGGTCAGTGCAGGAAGCAAAGCTTCGAGTGAGGATGATTGTGCCAGGAGCATTAGCACTGATCGTAATACATCTTGGAGACGTATTTGCTTATGTGCAAACGCATCTCTTTGAGTTTCCTGATCTATAGAGGAATGAGACAAGTTGTAAGAAGAAACAGAAGGATTCTGGCCTTGCAACTGCTCAGCACATACTTGCTCAAGCGTGAAAACTTTCATGCAAAAAAACCTTCACAGAGATGAAAGAATAGACTCCAGCAGCTAGTAGTTCCCCCCGTTTGTCTACTACTGAGAGCAGTCTACCACCATAAGTCACAAGTATTACATGCATTTCATAGTAGTGTAGTGCAAGCTTAACATACTCTCTAACATTTGTCCATCCTTCCACGCGAAATAGTAATGTAGATGTCGTACAGAAGACAGCGTATAAGATAAAAAATGCTTTATTCCTAAGATAGGAATGTGCTTGTACATGTATCAAAAAAATGGGCATGGTGTACTAATGAATTGCCTTTCCTTTTCCTCACCGAATAAGAAAACCCCTTTTCGAGCATGGAAGCTATCAAGGAGATGATAAACATTGTACTGTCTTATACTTCTTCCAGTGCTTCTTCTATAGGAAAGAATAGTACGTTTGGCTAAGACACAATGAGGGAGGTTCCAATGTTTATGTTATCTCGCACATTCGTAAAAATGATTATTTGGATAGGGGTGGCAATGGTGGGTATTGTTGTGTTTCATCTTGGTGGCGTTTTCGCGCTACGGGTTGGACAATTTGCACCGCTTACAGGGGCATTTATTGGTGGCACGGTAGCTTTTTGCAGTGCCTGTTTCCCAAGAAATACAGGTGAAAAAACAGAGCCATGGATCGGGTTTGAACAACTTTCGTGGATGCTCATTGGCTTTGGTATTCTCATGTGGGGTATCGGTGAGAGTTTCTGGCGTTTTTTTGTTTCTATCGGGCAGACGCCGTTTCCATCCATTGCTGATGTGGGCTACTCCATTTTTCCCTTGTTCGCCTTTGTGGGTCTTTTGCTTTTGCCTCGTCCAGACGTGCGTACAAAACGTCTCGTCCTGCTAATGGATTGTCTGATTTCGATGGGTTCGTTGCTCGCTCTTTCGTGGTATCTTTTGCTTGGGACACTGGCACAAGCACCAGGAGAAGCCAGCTTAGGAAAATTTCTTGGTTTATACTATCCAACCACCGACACAGCACTCATCAGTTGTGTTATTTTCCTGCTATTGCGTGGACAAGGACGAGCGTATCAATCGACCGCACGTCGTATAAGTTTGCTTTTGATCGGTCTTGGGTTATGTTTCTTTGTCACCTCGGATTTTCTCTTCAACGTTCAAAACAATGCAGGAACGTATGTCGAGGCCACCTGGGTCGATTTAGGCTGGCCTTTGGGAATGATGACAATTGGTATTGCGGCATACTTACGACGTTTTCTACCTGCTACCCCTGAACACATTATTCGAGAGCGCACGCAACAAGGTTTCGACGAGAAGAGCTTTGGTCCACCGCAATTCGTCCCTTACGCTTTGCTCGTGTTTCTCTTTCTCGCACTTTCTCTTGATGTGCTTTCTAACAGCTCAAGTCAACAAGCATTGCGACCTGTCCTATTATTCGCTACGCTCGGTGTCGTGGGACTGGTAATCGTTCGCCAAGTATTTACCATATCAGAGAATAAACGTCTTGCACAACAGCAGGCTGAGTCACTAGAGCACCTGGAACAAGCCAATCGGCATATTGAAGAGCAAGCGCACACGTTGAATACGTATAACGTCGAACTAGAGCGAGGAATTGAGCATCTCAAGGAGGTACAAGCGCATCTCGCCAATGGTCATCTAAGAGTACGGGCAAACCTCACACACGGCGTACTTATGCCTCTGGCAGCAAGCCTGAATCTTATGGCGGATCGCATCACGCGTTTAGGCCAGAGCAGCGTTCATGCAGAGCAGCTTACGAAAGGGCTTTCGGAACTGAGTCGTGCATTTGAGCGTCATATGCTTGGTGAACCTTTTGTCATTCCAGAGTCTTGTATAGACCTGACCGAGGTCAACCGATTACTCGTTGCTATGCGTATGCGCGGCATCGTGTCATCTTCTCCATTGGTGCCTGCCTCGAAACCAGCAATCAGTACGGGTCAACCAATGATGACATCACTACAGTCATCGTCAAAGCCGATGCAGCCATTACAATCATCGCTACCAGCACCACATCCCATGACACAGCCAACGCGGTCCGCAGCTTACATGCCACAAACGCCAGAATCTACTCATCGTTTGCCAGATACACGACCTCTGACATTCAGTGACCCGATACATCCCTATCCTACAGCAGCATCTTTTGATAGACAGACAGCAAAAGAGCAACCACAACCCGATACACTTGGAGCACGCCAGCGTGCAAATGCTAAGTCGTTACGTATTATCATACATAAAGAAGAGCATGAATAAACAGAAGCAAAGCACCTGTATGCGGCTTTTTGTATGCAGGTGCTTTGTTCCTATGTATTCATTCTTTTGAACCTACACAGACCACGACAGCACTGACATTATCAGCACCTCCATTGCTAAGGGCTGCCTCAATCAATTTCGCGCTCATCTGTGAGGCATGGAGTGCGTTGTCTTGAATAATGTGCTCTATTTCCGCATCGCGTACCATTTCCCAGAGGCCATCAGTGCAGAGTAGCAGGACATCGTCCACTTGCAGTGTCACTTGAAATGTGTCTATTTCAACCCGCGCACGCTCACCGAGACAGCGATAAATCTCGTTCCGCTTGGGATGAGTGTAGATGTCTTCGTGCGAGATACACCCCTCCTTAAAAAGCTGCCAGACACGCGAGTGATCAGAGGTAATTTGTGTCAAGCCATCTGTGGCACGATAGAGGTAAGTCCGACTATCTCCAACATTGGCAACATACGCGGTTGAACCGAAGACGAGTGCTGTGGTAATCGTTGTTCCCATCGTAAATTTCTGCTGATTGTGTTGATAGATGGCGATGTTCGCACGTTGGACTCCATCTTCTAACAATTCTTCACACAATGCATCTTCCGCGTGGGCATTGAGTAACGTCGGTGTTACCGCTTCGCTCACTGAACATACGGCAAGTCGGCTGGCTTCTTGACCGTGCGCGTGTCCTCCCATTCCATCCGCGACAACGAACAGGCCAACAGGTACTATACCCGCCTCTGTAACATACATGTCCTGTAAACCCAACACGTTATCTTCATTGACACGATTTTTTCGGACAATCCCCGGATGTGATCCAATACCTACGATCAAACGCAACTGAGGTTGCTCCTGTAATTCTTCTTCGGAACGTACTTCATCTTCGTCGAACACGTCTAAGAATGGTTCATATTCAGTGAACTCTTCTATAGTATCTTCATCATAATATATCGAGTCATGAGTAGAAAGTTGAGGCAAGGGCACCCCCCAGGGGCCCCCCCACCCCAAACCCCACCAGTGGGGGGGAGGGTGGTGGGGTTTGGGGGGGGGATCACCGTG
>CAXTWV010000200.1:6629-9118 GCA_964248005.1 uncultured Ktedonobacteraceae bacterium
CCTACATGTAGAGGAGACCCTTGCGGTCTCCCTGCTTCTCTTGGTTGGTGCGCTACTGGCATCTGTACCACTTCAGGTACGGTGACAAGACGTGCCGAAGCTCTAGCTGGAATTGGCGATGATTGAGAAGCAGCACGTTGAGCAGGAACACCTGGCGTGGCATAACGACGCGCCGAAGAGGGCATTCGTGGATATACTGTATCAGGGAATGCATCAAATGGCGATGATTGAACCGAGAGAGGAGTATGCTGTACCTGTTGCTCTGTTTCGTGTCTCTCCAGTTTCTCTTGTTCCTCCTGTACAACATGTTGCCTTGCTCGGAATAATTCGTACCACAGCATCTTTATTACAGCAAACGTCCATGCTCCCCACACCATCAATAACAGAAATGATTGTAACACTAAGCCGATGAAGGGTAAGATAATGAGTAGCCCTCTCATTGTCCATAATGCAGGGAATGTTGCTATCACATGTGCCAGGAAACGCCATGCGAGTGGCGGAAAACCGCCAAAAAGGAGAATGAAGAACACTCCACAGAGAAGCAAGCTTATCGCACACAGAATACGTAGCCAACGGTAATTCCTATAGTATGAAGAGAGTATTTGAAACATAGTGCTTCCCCCTCGTTTCCGTGTACGCTTTACATCGTGGAACGTGCCATCGTTTCGAGAAATGCGCTGATACGGACGACAGCATCGTTTTGAGCGACAATACGTATTCCTCCCTGTCCAGAAGTCAGAGATGTATCAGCGGTTGAAATCATCCAAAGTGGCGGTTCAGACGTTTCTGTAGGCCACACCTTCGCGAAGAATGTTGTTCCTATTGCACGGACACGCAGTGTGTACGAAACGCCTCCTTGCGCGAGAAAAGGTACAGAGGCGAGCGTTGTGCCCACGCCGTGAATATGTTTAATCAGTGAGAGATGGTTGCCATCGATCAGTGCTTTATACCAGTTGTTTGGATTATTCCATCGGATAACAGCTCCAACATTCACCTTCCCTGCGTCGAAGCGATCTACTGTAGTGCTGACTAGTACGTCCATATTACTGCTGATGGGTCCAAGAATGGCATTGAAGGTCCCTTGTCCGCCCGCAACTTGTCCCATCCCACTAGTAACAGTGAAAATGGAGACAGTATTTGCGTCACCTTGCCACATATGTCCATCGGTAGCCGTACCCCATAACGCTTGATTGGCTCGTTGAAAGGTGTCGTGTGCCAGTGTAGTGGTCGGTACTTGTGCTGTGGCTATCGGTTCTAGTGAAGACGTGGTAGGAAGAGTTTGTAGGCTGCCTTGTCCATAAACTCTAGGGAGTGTCAAGTCGCGTTCGATAGCACTGGCATAGACACTGGAAATCAGCCCTCCAAACACGAGTAGAACAAGGATAGTGAGCGTTATCCAACGGAAATGCATGATCTATGCTCCTTTATCTAGTGAATATATAGGAAAGCGAAACTGTATCCTTTGTGTGCTACCCTCATGTGTGACACTCATACCACCTTTATTTGTATTGTTTGGTGCGTTAGAAGCCGTAGAAAGCGTCCGAGTAAACTCGGCATAATAGTGCCATGTGGTTGTGTCGAGTGATGGCGATACAGGCGTCAAGGTCGCATCTTCTTCAGTGACAAGAAAGCGGCCCATGATTTCCAACAAATTTGTATGTTGCATACTGCCTGGATAGAACAGGTGAGCCGTTCCCTCTTTCACACTCAATACTCCGAGCAGGAACGAGAGCGGATCGCTTTGGCTCTTACCACTCATGAGCCATGCATAGTAACTCTTTTGCACAGCAGGATTAGGAATCGTAGTCAGATCAATTTGCACCTCGTCGTCACTACCTTGATTGCTGTTCTTTTTCACCTGCTTACTACTGAGAAAATAGATATATCCCTTAATAGGCGAAGATGTTGGAACTCTACTCTCTGTTTCACTATGTAGTGCCATGAGATAATAACCAGCACCTACAGCACAGGTTGAAAGGAGTGTTAGCACAATCAAGATACTCGACAGATAGCGGTTCATGTTTCCTTTTTCCTCTCGGCTACTCCACATACTCAACCAGTTCAATGTAGGTGAGATGTTGCTCTTTACTCCTGTTCGTGTGCATGGAAATAGGGTCAGTTAAGGTATCGGCGAGGAAGTCCTGGGGTGTGATATCGTAGATATCATAGTAGTCTTCAAAATCCTCATATGCTCCTGCTTTGTTCGTGCTTATAGAAGTATCCAGGGAACCTCCCCATATAGCACTGTTGCGAAGTGGGCCTGTCGTGGGTGTACGTGTACCGGTTGTAGACGTAGGATCGAAGGACATTGAGGTATGCGAAAAGATTTTTTGTGTCGTTCTTGTTTCCTCTAGCCACGTCTGACTTGTGTCATAGAAGTTATCCTTAGACAATGAGTATGTATGTACTGGGCCTTTCTGTACAACTTCCTGAGCAGGCTGTTGAGTCCGTTCAACGCTTCCCAATGTATGAAGAAATGCTCCAACAAC
>CAXTWV010000201.1:0-9118 GCA_964248005.1 uncultured Ktedonobacteraceae bacterium
GAGGGTAGGCTAAGATGCTAGCGATTTTGTGCAGTAAAGCAATTTGCAATATTCAAGTATGACGTGACGTGGAGCCGGAGGGGAAATCGGCTCCTGATTGCCCTGTGTCATCTACGCTCGCGCTGATGAGCGAGAAAAGCTACCTTTTTTCACACGCACTACGCGCTGCGGCTCCGCAGCACCTGGTGTCTGTTCCCTTTCTGGCTCAAGTTCAAAGGTGAGATCATCCGTGAGAGGTGGGGGAATCTGTGAAAGGTCCAGTTCGTACTCTCCGAAGCGTTTGAGGTGGCTGGTTTGGTAGGGCGAGAGTGCCGCCAGTTCGTCAATACTCGGAAGACGGCCCTCTTGAGCCAGCGCATTGAGTGCTGCATTGAGTTCGATCACATTATCGAGCATGACACAGTTCGCAATCACGCCAGTGTACTTCACCCGTTTCTCTACTTCCTCGAAGGTTCTATCAAGCAACGCATTTCCAGAAGCAAAGGTAATCCAATCCTCGAAATTATTGTACTGCTCTGTTTTATTGGTACTGCGATGGATCATCTCCCGCAATTTCACATCCGAGATAAACTTGAGCAGGAAGATCGTGCGCTCGACTGTTCCCAACGCATAAAATGCTTGGTAAAGGCGATTTTTGCGGCTGTAGGTAGTCAGCTTGCGGAGCAGCAGAGATGGCAAGACTTTTCCTTCTTGGATTGAGATGACCACCCGGAGCAAATCCTGCCAGTGAGTCTGAATCAGTTCCCAATCGACCACCTGCTCCCCAAAAAGAGACTCAATATGGGTGTAATGGGTGGTACTTGTCGGACGGTAGAAGGCCAAGTCCTTCCAATTACGGATGCGTGGCATCAGCTCAATACCTAAGAGTGACGCAAGGCCAAACACCGGGAGATTTTGGCCTTGCGTATCAGCATGAACGGTCGTGGGTTGTACCTTCGAGCGATTGCGAATCAGACCATCTAAGATGTAAATTGCTTCCCACACTCCACACGCGATAAAATGAGAGAACAGCAGAATATACATATCGCTGACATGATGATACGCAATCCCTCCGTAGCCGCCATAGCGGATGTGCTGTTCGGCCAGCAGATTCTCTTCTGCTAAGTCGTATTGAGTTCCATCAGCGGCCACTCGCTTTTCATCTCCCCAGTAGTGAGGAAGCGAGTAGCGATTGAAACAATCAATAATATCACGCAGTGCCGCCTCCAGTTTCTCCGTGGTAAAGTGACGGTGATGGATATGTGCAATTTGATCGGCATCAAGGAGTCCTCGGAGATGGCGCGCCATCTGATGAGGGCCAAGATGGGTTCCGTAGGCAAACAGGGTGAGCAATTGCCGCAACGTGCTATCCGCTCGCTTTGGTTCGTTGCCAGAGAGTGGACCAAAGTGGCGCGTAAAGTTGGTGACCTGATTGATGCGCGCCAGCACATCCAGCAGATGACGTTCGGGAATCTTTTCGCGCAACGCCTCATCCAATTGTGCAAGACCTAGAGGCGTCGCTTTGGCACGCAACTTCTTGAGGACCGGCTCCCCGCGCTCATTAATCATCAGTTCATGATTCGACTCACGCGTGCGGTCCACTTCTGCGGCGACCTCAGTGAGTCGCGTACGGAGATGCTCGACAAACCCTTCGGCGGTCATGGGAAGGTTGAGCCGCTGACAATACTCGGCTACTTTCGGCTCGCATTCTTCCCAAGAGAGGAGCTGGTCACGATAATCGGCAAATTGTTCACTCCCCTGTACACACAGATCGCCCGTCTTCAATTCAGCAACGAGAGAGGAAAATACACAGGTTTCCAGATGCTGGCGCACAAACCAGGTTTTGCGTTTGCGCCGCACCAGAACAGTACGCTGCCATTTCTGACTGGCAAAGGAGAGGTCAAAAGTGGCTTCGAGATATTTCTTCGGGTCATGCTCATGTGCAATGACAAAGTTCATGGCATCGATGAGTGCCTGATCTGAACTGGTGGACCGAAACTCAAGGGTCTTTATCACCCGGAAGAGGGCCTTGCGGTGTGAGCTGTAAAACTTCCAGACAAAGGGCTGATAGCGGTCGCCGTGATGGGCACTGACCTGCTCACACTGTTCAGCAAGCAGAGCAACTCCTCCTTCTCGCTCAAGCACTTCAGCAATGGCTCCTACTGTTTTCGCTGCATCCTCTTTTTCCGAGGCGAGTGCCAGCACATCAGCGAAGACCTCGACGAGATGCTCAGCCATTCCTCTCTCTTCGTTGCGTACCCGATCCAGTTCCTCTTTCGCACGCGTAGTAATCCTACTCATTCGTTTGGTGAACATCTGAAGAAGCTCATCATGCGTCGAGAGGTGAGCAGACTGAATGAGGCAGACCAACAAAGCAAGACGTTTCTCCGCTGAAAAGTCCCAGAAATTGGTGGCATGCAAGGATGCCGCCTCCTCCGCAAGATGCTTCACTTTGGTCGGACGAACACCAATGAGTATCTGTTGCATGTTGCCCAATGATTGTAACCATGTGAGACGGGAGAGCCACTCATCGAGATGGGTGAGTGTGGCAGACTTTGGTGCTTCCTTGAGACGGTGAAACGCTGAGAGACCAGAGGAAGGATCAACCTCAAGTAAGCGGATGAGGGAAGCTGCCTGTTCATCTGTCAGGCGGCCAACAATACCACGATAGATTCCTCGATGGACCAGCGTGCGAATACGCCGTGCCAGACGCTCCAAGGTTCCAAAGGCAGGCAGTTCACACTGCTCTTTGACCAGTACCTCCACAGCAGCACTGATGAGATCAGCTGGACTCTCCATCCCTTGTGCAGCTTGATGAATCGCCTGCGCTGCAACGTGCCGGATACGCGAGCCGTCGCTTTCAATTTCCAGGTGCTTGCGAATAGCAGCATGGTACCGATAGAGTGTATGATTGGAGGCAATATCGGGTACTAGATCAGCATTGAGCTTGAGGACGGATCGAATGTGACCAATAATAGCACCAGGAATCGCTTCGGGTTTGGGAAAATATCCCAGACGCTGGTAGACTTTGAGTAAAATCATCAGCCCGAACTTTTGGGCTGGTCCGCGTGCCGTGGTTGCGACAAACGCACTATCTGTTGGCGTTGGGGTGTAGAGCGTCCGCAACTCCTTGATCGAAGGTGCGCGGGTGAACCGAGGGTAAGCGGTTCGCTCAATTGAAGTCATGCAAACACCATCCTTCAACCCACCTAGATTGCTCTGACGTGCGATGCGAGAGCAGTGAGTTCTTTTGTTATCATAAAGGAAGAAGCGAACCAGGAGCAATGGAACAGGCGCATTACTAGGAAAAACGTCGTCATACAGAGCATACCCGTTCGACGATTTTTGAGCCGAAACAGAGAAATTGTCTAGGAAGAGGCTCTTGAGTAGGAAAGGAATTTAGGGGAGAGCTACTGATCTATTATCAAGAGCAGAGTAGTGGTAAAAAGAAGAAGAGAAGTTTGTAGGGCAATAGAGGTACTTGAATACCCCAGCAAAAACTTTTTTTGCTTGTTTGCATTGAATGAAAGAGAACGTATCCCTGTATGTGAGGGAGAGGAAATATTGGCTGGACAAGTACATCGTTTCCATTCCTCCACTCACTTCTTGCCTCTCCTGCATTTTGCATCTTCATCGTCGTAATCCTCACTAGCAACAGAGAGGAACTTTTTGTCTATTCACAAGATTTTCACACGTATTCATTCTATTCGCTTCCTTTACCCTTGACAAATACTCATCGTCTTGTGTATGCTTTCCTATGGATTTGTCTTCGTCGTGCAGCTTGTGTCATGGTTCTCTCTCACGCTCTCTCTTGTTGCGAAAGGAAGCTCTTTCATGTTTCACCGGAGTTCTTCTGTTCGTCGGCTCCACCTCAGCACCTCTGCTCTGTGGCGGTGCGCGTTGGTTGCTCTCATGACCCTCACGTTTGTCATCAGTAGTTACAGTTTGCTCGTGCCCCAGGTACACGCAACCAGTCGCAATGTTCTTCAAGGAACACCCACAGTACACAAGCATCCGCCCAAACCGTTGCTCAAACCCGTGCATCCCTTAGCCCCAAAGACGAGCCAGCAACGGGCCTGACGACCCTCACCCCATGTTACATCGTCCGTTCCCTTCGACGGGGTGGGACAACTGCCGTTCTATACCTACATCACGCATCCTATTACCAGCACCTCATGTACCTGTGGCAAAAAGGAACTGCTGGTCAATGTTGCCAACGGCAACCTCATCTTGCATAGCGTCGAGATGCAGATTCATGGCACCGCAGGGTTAGACCTGGACATTGAGGCGTACTACAACAGCCTCGCAAGCTATTCGCGTGACTTGGGCCAGAACTGGGTCTTGAGTCTGGGCCATGATGTGCGCTTGGACCTGAGCAATCCCTCGGTCGGCATTACGTATTACGGTCCCAGTGGCTACGCAGCGTATTTCGCCTATAACAGCAGTACGAGCAAATATACCGATGCCCCTGGACTCAATGCGGCGTTGACCAAGAATGTTGATGGCACCTACACGCTCAGCTTCCATCGAACAGGGGCACAGTTCGTTTTTGCGTCGGGCAGCCACCTCATCGCGGTCAAGGATAAGAATGGCAATACCATTTCGCTGTCGCTGGACAGTGATAACGATGTCAACTCGATCACCGACACGCATTCGCGCGTCATCACCTTCACGCACAATACGGTCTTTGGCACCGGCCATTCCCCCGAAGGACAGGTCACGAAATTCTCTGATCCCACGGGTCGCACCGCCTCCTACAGCTATACCAACAATCAGTTGACCAGCGAAACCGACCTCAACGGTAAGACGACCTCGTACCAGTACACCGGCAACGACCTTGTGCAGATCACTGATGCCATGAACAACATCACCAAGATCAGCTATAACACGAGTCATCAGGTGACGAGCATCACGGACCCGAAAACGGGCGTGATGACCTTTACCTACAACTCTGGCAACACGGTGGTCAATGACCAGCGCCAGCATAACACGACCTATAACTACGAGACAATGGGCAAGGTCATCAGCGAGGTCAATGACAATGGTGTGACTATTGGCAACATGAGCTACACCAATAATTACGACATGAACAGCTTCCAAGATGGGCTAACCAATACCACTGCGATGACCTACTCGACGGATGGCAACAACAATCTGACGGGAACCAGCGATGGCAACAACGTCACGTCGTCCTTGAGCTATCCGACAGGAGGCTCGCAACCCTACTATCCCACTGGCTCAAAGGATAGCCAGGGGAACAGTTCGGCCTATGTCTACGATACGTCTGGCAACGTCAAGAGTAGCACGAATACCAGTGCTAGCCCCACTGTTGCGACCTCGCAAACGTACAACAGCGATGGCACCGTGCATACCTCGACGGATGCCAATGGCTACGTCACGACCTATGGCTATACCAATGGCGACCTCACGAGTATCACGCCTCCCAGCCCTCAGCACAGTGAGACGCTCACCTACGATGCGTTGAGCCGCGTCAGCACCATCACTGATGGCAATGGTAACCAGACGACCTACACCTATACCAAGCTGGATCGCATCACCACCACCAGTTACAAGAATGCATCAGGGGGTGATACCTCCTCGCTCACCTCTACTTACGATGACGATGGCAACGTGTTAAGCGTCGCTGATAGCACCGCAGGCACCACGTCGTTTACCTATGATACCTTGAATCGACAGACCAAGAAGACCTTGCCCGATACAACGACCATCACCTATACCTACGATGCGACCAATAACCTCACTTCGCTCACTGATATGGGGGGAACGGTCACGTATGGCTATGACAATCTGAACAACATGACCTCCTTGACTCAGCCAAAAGGAGCAGGAACAGAGACGCTGACCTTTGGGTACGATGTGAACGGACGAAGGACCTCTATTGGGTATCCTCCTAACACTGATGGCACATCAACCTGGATCACGTATGATAAAGGGGGGCGCATCACTGATATCACCACCTATGGTCAGTACTTCACACAATCAGATTATAGTTATAGCTTTACAAACCCCAGTGGACCTTCGGGGAACTACACGAGCCTGCGTTACAGCATGACCTCCTATCTCAATGGTGCATCAGTGGGGACCACCAACTATAGCTATGACAAACTCAATCGTCTCACCGGGGCGACAACCACGGCTGGCAATGCCTATCCAATGACATCGAGCTACAGCTATGATGCCAATGGTAATCGCACGGCCGGATCTACCACTGGAACAGGAGCATCCACGCCCTACAACTACACCTATCAGTACGATACAGCCAATCAGTTGAAGCAGGTCAATTCGTCCACCTGCACCAATGACGGCAATGGCAATCAGACTGGCTGTGGAACGAGTTACAAAGAGGTGTACAATGCTCGCAACCAGACCACCTCAGCCAACAGTCCCAATGGTTCGCTGACTCATCAGTATGTTGGAGCCGATTCGACGCAACGGGTACAAACGACGGGGAGTCATGCGGCTACGTACACATACAATGTGCTTGGGTTAGGGACCGAGAAGGATTCGTCGGGCAATCTTGTGGCCTATACCCGCGACACCAAAGGCAATCTAATCAGTGAACGGACGACTGGGGGGAACTACTATTATCTGTTTGATGGCCTTGGGTCCGTCATAACCTTAATGAGCCTCACTGCAGGCGGTACCACCAACACGTACCTCTACGACCCCTATGGTGTGACCGAACATCAAACAGGGACACAGTACAATCCCTGGCAGTTCGCGAGTGGGTACCTTGATGCCAGTACGCTATACTATAAGTATGGGACACGCTACTATGACCGATTTGGACGGTGGACGCAGAAAGACTCGCAGCCATCAGCGAACCCATACCTCTATACGAACGATGATCCGGTCAATGAGGTGGATCCAAGTGGTAAAAGTGCCATTACATGTCTAGGGGCAGCTTTTATCGCGGGCATAACATTTGACGAAGTTGGAGCAGCAACCTTGTCAATTTTTTTCCAAATTGCTCTGGTTCTTTTAGGGGGAGGACCTATTGGAGCTGCTGTTGCTGGCTTAGTTCTTGGCGCAGCGTTTTTTGCACTCTTAGGGGAGCTTATAGTATTTTATGATACTGTAGCTGCTCCTGAATGTGGTACGCCACAGGTAAGTTTATAAAAGTAACACGTACGGAGCTGCTAGTAGGTTGACAATTGTCATACTACAGCAGCAAAAACCTGTAGATTGAAATGTTCAAAGTAAAAGCTTGTTCGGAATATCCTCATGATGAGAAGAATACATCTAAAGCAGATTTCCGAATAAGCTTACCTTCAGCAAGAAATGTTGATAGGTGATTTTGGTCATGACAGGTTATTAAAATTTGATTCAAGATGGTAAAAATCGTAAACAAAAGGGGATAGAAATGACGAATAAACGACGTCGTTTTTTTGCTATGAGTGGAGCTATTTTTTTTGCTTTTTGTGGGTTTCTTATTTTTATTGTGGGCCGTAATGTTCAAACGATGAGCATTATTCCCGGTTTAGGTATCCTCATGATTTTAGGAGGACTTATAGCAGTAGTCTTTTTATTTCTCAGTCTTCCGAGGTAGACGAGGCGAGCATGGCTGTAGGAGCTGACAGATAAGCAGGACACTTCTGTCGTGGAGGAAACGGCTCCCGCCTAAGATAGCTGTCTCAATGAAAAGGGAACTCTCGTACTAGAAATGTGTATCTAGTACGAGTCATCAATCAAGACAACAAAGAGATGCTGTGCTTTTTTCCCTTCTCGCCTGATTTCTTCTCTTGATTTCAGGCTACATCAACAACTATCTCTCAGTCAAGACAGGCTTTGCACTTAATAACAGCTATGCTTCCTTTACCCCTAGTTGCGAGTGTATTCGCTTTACTCGCGTGCCCTTGGTCGAGGAGTTACGAGAGGTCTATACACCAACCCCTGGCGATATCGCGTTTGTGGCAACGAAAGCGCGTGGACCAGCCCAAAGTCTGCATGTCAAAGAAGGAAATTTGATGCGGATAGAGAACACATCAAAGAATTCTTGAAAATTGGGCTTTCCGCGCGCAAATTGCCAAAATCCTCAACTATCCGAACCATCACTTGACACGTACGTTAATAAACGTGGACGGTGTAAACAATATCCATCACCGACCTAGTGGAAGACGCTGCTTTCAAGAAAATGGCTTTCCTTTTCCGTCCACTATTACAAATTGCTTTACTGCACAAAATCGCTAGGATATTAGTCTATCCTCCTATTATGATCGCTATTGCTCTCGCCCTAAGTGTGTATATCACAAATAGGTCTAGATTAACGCTAGAAGAAGCTATACAACGCACTGGTGGCTCCGAAAATGAACTGCGAGAGCTGATACAGGAAAAGCTCCTTCCCTATCGACGCAAGTACGTCGTCTTCGGCCCATTAACTATTGACACAGGTGAACTTGCCGAGGCTCGTGCAGCCCATCCAGAAATCAAAAGAATCCGCGCAGAGATTGATGCTACTCTTCGTCAGACAGCTGAAGATATCATCGCACAGACACGTGAGTCAAATCGTTTTTACCAGGAGCAGGCGAGAATACAGCAAGAAGAAATGGAGCGAATGGAGAGGGTCTATGCCGAAATTCTCAGAAGCTTTAAAACCCAACAGAGAATCATTCCACCCGACGTTGCTCGTGCATTACAGCGACTCGATCTTCCAGAAGACGCGTCGCTAAGTGATATTCGACAGCGCTACCGCCTCCTCGCTAAACGTTCACATCCTGACGCTGGCGGTGATCATGAACAATTTATTCAAATAAATGAGGCATACAAACGCGTCATTACTTGGATTACATCACAAAATTAAATATCTGATCCTGAAGCGTGAATAGACCGGGTTACAATACTAAGAGTCTAGTGTTGTAACCCGGTCTATTCACGCTTCAGGACCTACAAGTAGCAACGGGTAGACCTCCATTGAGGCCACCCACTTTCATAGTACGGTAAAATCGTGTTTAGGCTACTATCTCTTGAGCACTTGTTTCCCTTGTTATCCAATCTTCATAACTTTTAATGCCTTCTACAATTTCGGTTGCTAAGATTTCGGGCACATCGTAGGGATGTACTTCTTTGATCACTTTTTCAAGCTCTTGATAAAGCTTCTTCTGCGTCTTTGCAGTGCATA
>CAXTWV010000202.1:0-9095 GCA_964248005.1 uncultured Ktedonobacteraceae bacterium
GTGGGGCAACCGTTCCCAAAACGCCTCTCGTGGCACCGTGAACCCCTCCCGACCCATCTTTGGGCGCAATGAATTGCTGCCCCTACCGATGTGAATTCCCGCATTTGGTTGTCAACGTTCATTAGGGACCGATGTATCACGCCCTCGTTGGCAACTGAGGCACCAAGAGGACACGATACATCGGTCCCTACAGATAGGCCCTATCATAGGTGAGCGTCAAAATTTGTCTGAGACGTATGTACGCATACTATATAATAGGGAAGGTGTAAAACAGACGTAATCAAGGACATTTCATCATGTTGGCGCGGAGCAAAAAATATCTCAAGCTTGGTCCATATGGATTGATAGCAGGATGTGTCATTATTGTAGCAATGTGCATTCGTATTATCTTAATAAGCATGGGCTGGCCTGCTACTAATAGTGACGAAGCGACAATGGGTCTGATGGCGCGTCATATTGCCTACAACGGTGAGCATCCCGTCTTCATCTATGGACAAAACTATATGGGATCGTTGGAGGCCCATATCGGTGCGGCACTCTTTTTTGTCTTTGGTTCATCACTCTTCTCATTGCGTCTAGGTCTCGTACTGCTATATGCCCTGTTTCTTATAGTAATGTATCTGTTAACGCGCCTACTCTATTCAAAAAAGCTTGCTCTAGCTATCGTTAGCTTGTTTAGTATCGGCTCGGTTGAATTGCTGACACGCCAACTCAAGGCCGTTGGAGGAGCCGAGGAGACAATGCTTTTTGGTAGCCTTCTCATTTTGCTTTCTTCATGGCTTGTATTGTCGTATCACAAAGATACACTCCAGAGTACACAAAGAAGACGCTGGTTTCTGTATGGATGTTTTGGCTTGGCGATGGGTTTAGGCATGTGGAGCCACCTGTTGATACTGCCATTTGTTGTCTCTTCGCTTGCGTTCCTCATCTTTTTTTGTCATCGTGAATTGCGTTTGCCGGTAATCGCATCGTTTATGTTTGGCTTGCTAGTAGGTTTTCTGCCATCTCTCATTTTCAATATCCAGTATCCCACGCAAAACTCGTTTGGTGCCTTATGGCAATTGCATAGCTCTGGTGGTACGGCGACCAGTGTTCCGTTTACACTTTGGGACCAGATACGCGGTACTGTTCTTATAAGCCTTCCTGTAGCGACAGGTGCAAATCCACAATGTCTTGTTCCTGATACTCCTGGCTTATGGCGTACACACATTACCTCATGTATGCTCGTTCAGGGTGTATGGGGTGTTGGCTTCTTACTTTTGTATGGTATCGTTCTCTTGCTTATTATTCGTACACTCGTGAAATATAGCATTTCCTATAGACGTAAAATGAAGCCTTCTGATGAAGAGCGACATGCTATGCTCTATCAGGCTGCACGCCTTACTCTCTTACTCAGTGGTGGACTGACATTGCTTTCTTACCTGCTAAGTCCTGCACCCGCGCTGGTTCCACTCACCTCGACACGTTATCTGGTTGGGCTACTCGTCATGGTCCCGGTGTTGCTTGCCCCCTTTTGGAACAGCGTAATCTCATTGTTTTCGATAACGTGGTCGTTGTGTAGGGACCCATTGATCGCGCCCTCTCGGCAACCAGCAACTGACGAGGACGCGATCAATCGGTCCCTACAGATGTTCCCGAATATTGGCAAAGGTGCATTGTTCCTTTTCATCTACATAGCGTATTTTATAGGTATCATAGGCGTGTTTCAGCAGGTACCAGCCCTACAAGTCGCGAATCAACAGCAGGTTAAGATGGTGGATGATCTCATTCGATTGCATGACACTCGTATCTATTCCGATTATTGGACGTGCAACCTTCTCATTTTCCAGAGTAATGAGCGGATTATCTGTAGCGTTCTCAACGAGCAATTACAGCCAGGAGAGAACAGATATGTGCCTTATCAAATAACGGTGGAACATGATCCACAGGCGGTATACGTGTTTCGTCCAGGCTCTCCTCAAGCTTTTGCTCTCGCGCACCACGCAGCAAAAAAAGGGCTGGCATTTGAGCATGTAGCAATTGATAACTATATATTATACGAGCCTCTCCAACGCGTTTGACATGTTCCTAAATAATAATTTATATTTATCACTGTGATAACAAATAAATATGTTTTGCTAACATGGTGATAGTAAAAGCGAAAAGCAGGGAGCAATCAGTTGTCAACCACAGAATACAGTTCTACCCCCACACTTGAGCAGGAAATTAGCGAGTTTAAAGCCCAATTTGTAACGCAAATTCCACCGAGTGCAGCCGAAGGCATTGATGCGGATATCAAACGGCAAGTTGCGTCAGATGTCACAAAGCATGCACTACAAGTGGGAGCACACGCACCCGATTTTACACTTCCTAATGTGTTAGGAAAAGATGTTACGTTGGCGACGCTCTTGGCTCAGGGACCTGTCGTGTTAGCCTTTTATCGCGGTGAGTGGTGTCCTTACTGCAATTTGCAACTCAACGCCTACCAGCGTATTTTGCCACAGATTCAAGAACTTGGGGCAACGCTCGTTGCTGTTTCACCACAAACACCAGATCACTCGCTCTCACTAGTTGAAAAAAAGAATTTGGCTTTCAGCGTTTTGACTGATGCTGGAAATCGTGTTGCACGGAAGTATGGATTAGTATATAAGTATTCAGATGCGCTGCACAAAGTCTTCGATCAGCTAGGCATAAACTTAGCCGAATACAATGGAGACGATTCCTGGGAACTTCCAATCTCTGCGACATATATTCTCGATCAATCTGGTACAATTCGTACCGCATTTGTCGATGCTGATTTCACGCATCGCTTAGAACCTGCCGCCGTCTTAGAGGGTATTCGAGAAGCAAATTCCAAATAGAAAGATACATAGATGATGAATAGAATGCTAAGCACTCCATTCATCATCTATGTATCTTTCTATGTATTTAAAACCTGTTTGTAGATTTCAATGAGGCGTTGTGCGTAGGCATTCCAGCTACTTTCGGCTTCTAGCGTCTTCCGATCTTTGGCTTTCAACTGAAACTCGCTACTCTGTGCCTCCTGCATCGCCTGTATTAGCGAACTTCTATTAGCAGGGTTATAGATCGCAGTCGCGCGGGGTGGTAGCATCCCGCGAAAACGGGGCAGGTCTGGCACAACTATTCTGCGCTCAAAAGAGAGTGCAAGCATCGCCGTCTCTAACATACCTGCTGTCTGTTGTGCGAAATGTGGAAGTACAATCGCGTCGGTTGCACTCATATAGAGCGAGATATCATGCGGGTTTGGCTCCTTTGGGAAGCAGAAAATAGCCTTGTTGTGTACTACGCGTTGTTTGAGTGTGTGTTGTGTGTCATGCGATGTACCTACGAGCAAGAGTGCAACACGTTGTGAATTTTTTTGTAGCATCGTAAAGGCATCAATAAGAGAGAGCAGTTCGCGTTCACTATGCTGTGTCGCGAAACAAAGATAGACGTATCTCGTTTGTTGTGAAAGACCGAGTTGTGCATATGCTTCCGTGCGAGCTACTACAGGAGGGTAGACATTGCGGAAGCCGGGATGCGTCAGACTACGTACACGACGCCGTACCCGTTTGTCAGGATAGAGTTGATCGGGTTGCCGTGTGAATGCCAGAATGATATCACTATAGCGCATAAGTGTGCGCTCAAATACGCGGTGAGGAAGTGTGGAAAGGCTCCGTGTACTTTGCCACCAACCACCAGTGTCGGTCGTCACAATCCGAATACCCCAGCGTTTCGCCAACCAAAGCAAAAACCAGAAATGCTGACGTTGCCCCGGTGAAAGCGCGAATGCCCCCGGACGATAAAAATGGAGAATGCCGATAGATGCACCCTGATAGGCACGGTGACGCCAGAGCCAGGAAAGCGGAATATCGGCGATACTTGTCGTACAACGTACATGTTGTGCTTGTAGCCCTTGTGCAAGCAAATCGGCGGAGATGTCGGAATGTGTTGGTAGCACAAAAAAGATGGATGGCGTCTTCAGTTCTGATGGGGCGTGTTCGACAAGTTGCAGGCGTTGTTGCAAATGTCCCCAACTGCGTGCCTGTGCCATTGCCGCTAGCAATTGCTCACTACTGGGCTTGCCCGCTAAGAAGAGTAACAGGCGATCAACAAGTGCTATCCGTGCGACATCCTGCACTTCTGGTAGCGCAGAGCGCAGGACATCAGGCAGGTTATTTGGCAAAACAGCCTTGTGTTGTTGCGTGTCAGCGAATTGGGCCACCACTTCGGAGCGTCCAAGCCAATATGCACGTCCGACAAAATATGGGCGTGTGAGACGTGCTGCTGGTACACGGTGTTCCACAATCGCTGCTGGCTCATACCACAAGCTACCTCCAGCCAGACGTACACGGCGACAGATATCGGCAACATCCATGCTGATTGGGGAAGAGGTGCGTTTGCTCAATAATGGTGAAAAGCATCCTATCGTGTCCAGCATAGTGCGTTTCAGCGAAAAATTGCAACTGCTCACATCTAATGTTGCTGGAAGTTGCATCCGTTCTTGTGCAGGTGCAAAGTAGCCAAGCACATCGAGGAGATCGTCACTGAGCCAGTGAGGGCGTATTGCCTCCCAGCGTAACTCGACACGTCCGCCGATAGCATCTGCCCCCGTCTCATCATAGGCGACGAGTAAGCGTTCTAAGAATGTTGGTTGCGCGATTGTATCATCATCGAGAAAGACGATAATCTCTCCCTGCGCTGCCTGTAAACCTGTATTTCGCGCATAGGAAAGTCCATTTTGCGTCTCGGTGAGACATCGGACGTGCCACATATCTTCTGGGTTCCTGGATACCATGAGTGGGCCAGCCTGGACATAGGCATTGACCGCAGCGAACGTTCCATCACGTGAGTCATTATCAACCACAATCACCTCGAATTGATCATACGGTAGCGTTTGCCGACGCAAACTCGCTAGCGCAGTCAGCACAAGATTACGGCGATTATACGTACAAAGTACGACGCTACAACGCGGACGTACCTCTGTCTTCCTCGCCTCCATTGCCGTTTGAGTCATATTTTTTATTGTCAACAGTATTCTCTCTTCCTACAAATCGAAACATCGGTAGGGGCAGCAATTCATTGCGCCCAAAGATGGGGGCTGAGTGAGCAAACGTCCTCAAAATGCATCTTGTGGTAACGTGGACCCCTCCCGACCCATCTTTGGGCGCAATGAATTGCTGCCCCTACCGGTCCAAGATTGTTCCCATTCCGATATGCAATTCTTCCTGTATCGACGTAAAATTTTATCATTGCAAAAGAAACCTGCGACACAGCACAATCGTGCCTATGCTGCCAACAACATGGACAATGGTGCTAGCAATGGCAGCACCGATGATTCCCCATAGTAGAATACAAGGAACACCAAGCCCGACATGTAATATGGCTGTCCCTATACCAAGCCATAACTGTTCACGTTTACGCGCATACTGCATGAGGTAGGTCAGGCTGACTGTTGCAATGCTGCCAAAGACGACCCCGATGAGTAACACACGCAAGGGTGTAACCATTGGTAGATAATCGACTCCAAAACATGTCGCGATGAGCAGAGGACAAAACAGGGTTAGGAGTGTACATAACGCGACTGCGATTATAGCAACTATGCTGGATGTATGTACAAAAGCATCGTAGGTAGTGTTGTAGTGTTGAACAGGAAAGAGTCGTGAGAGAAGAGGTACAAGACAGGTGACGAATAGAGTTGGTGCAACCTGAGTCAAATGTACACAGAGCAACATACTAAATGCATAAAAGCCAAGGGCTGAAAGCAGATGCCAGTGCAGCAGAATGAGGACCGGGAAAAAGAGTTCGCGCCAGACAACACTATCCAGCAAAAAAAAGAGCCATGAGGGGCGTTGACCGTGCTCTACACGTTCGCGTAAAAGTGGGCCTGGTTCTATAACCTTATGCAGTGGAAGAAATTTCGCGATACACACCAGTGCTAATGTGAGCGTCACAATGCTTGCGAACGCAGGCGTGAGTAGGAACAGACCCAACAGCAACCGATGTACGTGTATGCCAACAAGCACAAAGCAAAAATTGAGCAGTGTACTGAAGAAACGTAGGCCCGCAAGCAGATTATAGCGGCGCAGTCCCTGTAATGTAGCACTGACAATACTGCTCAAAAGCAATGGTAGTGCGGCAAGTCCTGCAATCAGGAAGAGCAACAGTGGAACAGCACCTTGTGTGAAAAGAGCCAGTAGCGACACCACAGGTATGTATACGAAGCCGTAAACAATCATGCGTCGGCATTGCTGACGCCACAAAAGACGAAAAATGCCCGCAATACCGCGAGACGTTTCATAGTGTTGAATTTCGGCGATGGAGCGATTAGCTAAAGGCGTCATCCCAATACCAATCAACGGCAAGAATAGGGTAGCAATCCATTGCATAAAAAGCAGAATACCAAAGTTTTGTGTTCCTAATGTTCGCGCAATCACTATATACGTACAGAAGCGGACACAAAGAGAACCGCAGGCCATACTTAAACGCCATGCCCCCGGTTGTATAATGCGTTGCTTCGTGACGCGCTTATGGGAAAGAAACATAGCCAACTCCACAAAAAACACAGATACATCTCTATAAAAAAACAAATTATATGAAGGACGTAAATTCCTCGACCGCGAACTGTGCCGAGAAATCTTCACAGGTATCATAAAAGTTGTCAGTTCTTTGTATCTCTGTCATATCGCGTTCGTGAGGACTGCTATCTTCTCTAGTAACTAGAGGAACGCATGGCGCGAAGCCAAAAAGATGTTCGCTATTGGTAGCAGGTGTAGTACCGCACGGTAGTGTGCAGAAAAGGCTATCTGGAGGAAGCATCTCTTGTGGAGGAAACAACGCCGTGTTCCACAAGATACTCCATTGTGCTGTGCTATTCATAGGTAGAACTCCCCTTCCATCATCAACCATACCCATCATTAATTCATAAAAGAAAGCAGGGAGACCGCAAGGGTCTTCCCTACATTTTTGCAGGTTCCCCATATATTGGGGAGACCATTGCGTTTCCCTATCCCTCTCATCTTGTTTCATTATAAAGCAAAATATGTCAAAAACACCTATGGTTCTGGTAATGAAATGGTTGCGTTTATGGTGCTAACGGTGTATAGCCGTTAAGGATAGAAAAACGTATATGTACGCAAATTCTTTACCATTTCTTGTTTATCTTAACTGAATCTTAACCCGATACAAATAATTCTGGCAGGAGATGTGAGTATCATGGCTAATAGGAAAAGACTCTCTAATGAAATTGGTGGAAGAGGTGGAAGTGTGGAAATGGTTTTACAAAGTGATGTGCAAGAGCATACTAGCCATGGTGCTGGGCGAGACGACCTCTATGAACAACTCTATATTCAGGAGGACCGCGTATCACTCCTGTATATCCAGGCAACGGAGCAGGCTTGTCTAGCACTACGTCGTGCCGCGCAACGTATACGTGCGAACATACGCAAGAGTGATACAGTACTTTTGTCAAAAAAATCCTGTGCTTTGCACTTGCCAGAAACGCCACTTGTAGGAGCACAAGCGGTAGCGCGTCGTGTCTACCCACTTTTAGTAGATGTTGAATACGAACTACAGGTACTTTATGGTTCTGCGGCTTGCACACTGCTGCAACAAATACAGGATACTCATGTTGTAGTTTCACAAAAAGATACGCACATGTTAGAAGAACAACTACTCTCCTCTGCAAAGAAACAAAGCATGAATTGTGTGCGAGAAGACGAGCCGCTGCCGTATCTTGCGTTCCTCACAAACTATCCTTCACAACGCCTCTTACATATGTTCCCCTACGAACTGGCGAACCGCTATCATTGTATTCCTGTTGGAGCGGAGCGTGGAGTGTTGACACTAGCAACCTGTCAACGCCTACAACAGGAGACAGTGACGCATCTACGTGAAGTGACGCAACGGAATATCTTCCAGATACGCTGTGAGGAGGGGATGATTGATGATGTATTGCGTCATTGGCAACATGCAATAGCAGTATAAAATGCCCTACTCCCGCCAGGAGGATGAGAGAAGAGTGGCGGGAGAAATACTAGGCTACTGCCGTGGTCAGCTGTGCTAGGGCAACTCTGCTTGCCATACCCTCATCCATATCGGCAAGACGTAATACGCGTCGCAAATTGTTGAGCGCGGCCTGAATACGCTTCTTCAGCGTGTTCTCGGACGTTTGTAGCACCTTCGCCATTTCTGGTAGGGTCATACCGTTGTAGTAATGCAAGACGATGACAACACGCTGTTTCGCGGGTAACTCGTCGATAGCTTGTGCAAGGTCCCAGTCACGCTCCAAACGTCCCTTGTGGTGATCGGCTATTTGCGCGGTCATGTCTATTTCTTGTTCGGAGAGAGACTGACGCACAAAGGCAGTGGTGCGAGCAAGGCGCCGCTTAAAGCTTATACACTGATTGACAACGATACGCATCAACCAAGGACGTAACGCTCCTGCCTCCCGTAGGTCTGGCAGGTGATGCCATGCCTGAATAAAGGCATCCTGTACCACATCCTCCGCGATATCACGGTCCGCAACAATCATGGTCGCGGTCCGCAACATCAATGCACTGTACTGATCGACGATATCTCCAAAGGCTTTTTCGTCCCCTTGTAAAGCGCGTGTCACCAGCATGCGCTGTTCAGCCTGTTCTGGCTTTTCTTCAATTACAGATGCTTCTGATATCGGAATAGACAGCTGTGTTTCTGCTGTATGCGCAGAAGGCACAACTATCTCATTTTCTAATGGTGTCAAAATAGCACTCATGTGCTTTTTCCTCCTATATAGCATTGTGCAAACTATATACATAGTTATAACATAGGCTAGCTGACAAAGAAGGTGTGCCAACTCATGATTTTTGTCATGTGCAAATTTGTTCACGGAATGCAGAAAATTGTGAGAATTTTGTGTGAAAAAAATATCGAAAGATTATGCATACGTTATGCAACAGGTACTATTGGAAATACATAATAAACATTGAGCGGAAATGCGTAGGGGAGTATGACCATGTTTGACGACGCAAAAAAGGAGAAACCGTACAAGGTTTCTCCTGGGCTGGGGTACAGGGATTCGAACCCCAATCGGCCGATCCAGAGTCGGCAGTCCTACCGTTGAACGATACCCCAAT
>CAXTWV010000203.1:0-9035 GCA_964248005.1 uncultured Ktedonobacteraceae bacterium
GAGAATTGATAAACGAGAGCGCACCTCTATCGGCGCAACCATACTTGTAGAGAATGCCACCAAACGACTCGCGCCGAATCTTGACTTCTTCAATGAGCTTATACTGTATAGGGGATTGAGGCATCGTGTACTCCTTGGAAGGAACAAAGCGACGACGTATTCCGTAAAGCAAGCATACCCAGTAAAGAGGCAAGAAGTCAAGCTTCGACGCGAATCATTCTCTCTACGAGTTACAGAAACTCGCTTTCAATTAAATCTGTATTCACACCTGCGGCAGCTATATTTCCTTCAGCGGCAGCGAGGATCAGTTGCGAGGGCATCACTGTAGCAGCATCACCAGCGGCATAGACGCCTTTTATAGTAGTCCTTCCAAAGTTATCGGTTACAGTGCCTCCAAATGCGTTCATCTCGCATCCCAGCTTTTCACCAAATGAAGAGGCTTGAAGCCATTGGGGTGCCACAAATCCACCTGCACACACGCTTTCCTCACCTGTCGAGAACACGACTCGCTCCAGCACACCATTCTTGCCGACAAGGGCTATGATAGGACTTTCATTCACACGAATCTTGTTTCTCGAAAACGCTTCCTTTTGCTCGTCTGTCAGGACAGCATGACCGTTCGTACACACTAGCAAATCCCGACTCCAATTCCAGATGTTTTTTGTCATATGGAACGCGTGTGGACCTTCGCAAATCACGACAAGGGGTCGATCTCGAAGTTCCCATCCATCGCAATAGGGGCAGTTAAACAGGCTTTTCCCATAGTAATCATGTATTCCGTCGATAGTAGGCAGTATTTCTTTTAAGCCAGTAGCTAGAATAACAGTCTTGGCTTGGAGTACTGTATCATTGTTCTCTGGGAGCGTAAACGAGTCCTCGGATTTGCTCACATCAGTAATTCGAGACTGTCGGATTTCAACAGACGGATACTTACTGATTTCTTGATGAGAAATCTCTCTGAACTCATCTGGTTTTACCCCATCGCGTGTAAGAAAGCCATGCGATTCCTCCGTTATAGCATTTCTCGGCTGGTTATCGTCAAACATCACAACGTTTCTCTTGGCCCGGCCCAAAACAAGTGCAGCAGTTAAGCCAGCAGGTCCACCACCGATAATAGCGCAATCAATGACCATAGGATATTCTCCCTTTGTTGTAAAAGACTTTGCAGACTCTTGATATCTACAATTAAAACAAAAAACATTCCTGTGTAAAAGCACAGGAATGTTCACACAATCTTCTGGTCCAACATGTTCAAGAAGCTTGTGTTCTTTTCGACAAGTTCGACGAGCTTACGTTCTTTGAGGTAATCTTCCATTTGTTGTTCTGCGTTCATCATCACTTCCTGAATCAAGCAGGTGTGATGATGGTTGTGCTCGGTCCCGCAGGAAAACAACGAGGCGGTTCCTTCAATCGCAGAAATGACATCCAGGAAAGAAATGTCCGCTTTGTTTCTCGTCAGCTTGTAGCCTCCGTGTATGCCAGGAGTAGACTCAATCAAGCCAGCCTTCACGAGCTTCGTCAAAATCTTCGAGAGATACGTTGGGGAAAGCTCTTGGAACTCGGCTAATTGTTGAACACCAACAGTTCTTCCTGGAGGAAGCGTTACAAAATAGAGCATGGTGTGGAGTGCATAATTGGTTGCTTGTGAATATTTCACGCATCTCTCCTTTCTATTACAGACTCAATGAGTCTATAATAGACTATAAAGAAAGTAGTGTCAAGCGTATAAATTTGCAACGGTCTCTTTTTTAGGGACTTGTACTCTGGAAAATCTGATGGTATGCTATCAGCACATCGTTTCGTATTTCATAGTCAGAACGAGGTACAGCAATGCCAGATAGCACTCCAACGCTTAACTCCACAAACAGTGTCGTCGAAGAGACCTCAACCATAGACGAAACTTCGTCAGAGGAGATGGAACTTGAGGAACTGGACGAGGAACTGATTATCGAGGACTTCACCATTGATGGCATCTGTGGCGTCTACTAATTCCTCCCGTTCGCGATTTCAAGATCGTATTGTCTTCATCACAGGTGCAGCACATGGTATGGGCCGCTCTCACGCGCTCGCATTCGCACGTGAGGGTGCTCGTCTTGTGCTCTGTGATGCCTGTCGTCAGTACGAGACCATTCCCTATCCGCTTGCAACGCCCGAAGAATTAGCTTCACTTGCCCATGATATCGAGGCGTTAGGCTGTTCCGTGATTGTAGAGCAGGTTGATGTGACAAACCTCTCAGCGATGCAAGCACTCGCTGAGCGTGCGCGAACTGAACTAGGCCCAATAGACATCGTGGTCGCTAATGCCGGCGTCTACTCCTTCGCGCCAAGCTGGGAACTGACCGAAGAGCAATGGGATGAAACCGTCAACGTTTGTCTCAAAGGCGTCTGGATGACATGCAAGGTAGCTATACCACAGATGCTCGAAAGGCGAAGCGGTAAAATCATCTGTATTTCGTCTACCGCAGGAAAAAAAGGTATGGCAAACCTTGCGCATTATGTTGCGGCAAAACATGGTGTGCTTGGTCTGGTCAAAACACTTGCGATAGAGCTGGCACAATACGATATCAACGTCAACGCTATTTGTCCTACAAGCGTTGATACGGCTATGCTTAACAATCAAGCCCTGTACGATATTTTCGCAGGTGGCCCAGGTCCGAACGCAACACATGAATACATGCTACAATTGATGAATTCACTCAATTTATTTCCAGATCGAAACCTGTTGCCACCAGAAGCCATCAGTAGGGTTGTGCTCTGGCTAGCATCGGAGGAGGCACGTCATATAACTGGCTGTGCATTACCTGTTGACGCTGGCTATTGGACAAAATAACAAATGCAAACATTAGCACAACAATAATATTGACATGTAACATTATGTTGTGATACCATTCGGCAACAGTTTAACGACCATCGGCTCATGTGTTAGCAACAACAAATGCGGGGGACTATGACGACCTTCCCGTTCAGTGCTATGGTTGGACAACAGAAGATGCGGCTTGCGCTGATCCTCAATGCCATCGATCCCTCGATTGGCGGTGTCCTTGTGTGCGGACGTAGAGGTACAGGTAAGTCTACGGCTGTGCGTGCGCTTACTAACTTGTTACCGACCATCACAGGTGTCGCCAACTGTCCCTATTTTTGTGATCCCACATCTCAGCGTTGGATGTGTAGCACATGCCAATCGCGCCTTGCACACAATGAAATTCTGCCACTTGCACAACGTGCTGTGCCACTTGTGACCCTTCCACTAAACGCGAGTGAAGATCGTGTTGCTGGTAGCTTTGACCTTGCAACCGCGCTTGAACATGGTCAAAGTCATTTCGCGCCAGGATTGCTAGCTCTCGCCAACCGAGGCTTTCTGTATGTCGATGAAATCAACTTGCTCAATGACTCTACGGTAGACTTGCTGCTCGATGCCGCCGCGCTTGGCGCGAACCGTGTTGAGCGCGATACTATTTCAACCGTTCATCCAGCGCGTTTCGTCTTGATCGGTACCATGAATCCAGAAGAGGGTGGGCTGCGTCCCCAATTGCTGGATAGAATTGGACTCTATGCCGATGCTGAAGATATGCGCGAGCCAGCCATTCGCGCAACAGTGGTAGAGCGACGCCTTGCCTATGATGCTGATCCTCTTACATTTTGCGAGAAATGGACTGAGGCAGAGCACATTTTGCAGAACCGCATTTCACGCGCACAGGCCCTGTTACCCTCTGTTCGCGTCTCTGCCTATCTGCGTCAAGTTATCGCAGTCCTGGTTGACAAAAGGCTCCATGCTGAGGGGCATCGTGGTGATATTGTTGTCCTACGAACCGCTCGTGCGCTTGCGGCATGGGATAATCGCGTTGAGGTGACGCAAGGGGATATAGAGCAAGCTGCCAACCTCGCTATGCCGCATAGGATGCGCAACGATATGTCAATTACACAACAACTTGTACGTACTCTTGAGCAGGTTCCAGCAGCCGCGGATAACAACGATACGCCGGAGGAGTTAGCCACCGTCGATGATGATGTTGAGGTCGAAGAGCGTACAGACGAGCAAGAGGGTCCCTCTGGCGTCACACGTCACATACGCGGCGACTCCGACGTAGCACAAATTCAGCATCTCATCAACGTCACACGAGATCGTATCACGCGTCAGGATGCTGGACGCCGCTTTCTCTCGCTCACAACGCGTCATAGTGGACGTTTTACACGTAGTCGTCAAGCAAATCCGGTGACCGATGTCGCCTTTGGTACGACAATCCGTGCAGCCGCTCCCTATCAACGTGTGCGAGGGCGTGTCAACGGTGGTAAACTGAAATTGCATGTCAGCGACCTACGTCAAAAAGTGCGTGAGCGCAAGACGCGTTCCCTTGTCATTCTCGTCGTGGATGGGAGCGACTCTGTGATGGCGCGGCAACTTATGCAAAAAACCAAACGTATTCTCCTTGCGTTATTACAGAACGCTTATGAAAAACGTGATCGCGTCGCCATGCTTGTCTTCCGTTTCGCGCAGGGACGCGTTGTTCTACCACCCACACGCAATTTCACGAATGCGCGTCAGTGTGTGGACGAACTGTACGTTGGCGGCTGTACTCCACTGGCAACAGGTTTGCTAGAGGGGCTACGGCTCGCCGAACTTGAACGGTATCGCAACCCGACCGTCAAGCCAATCCTGGTCATCCTGACCGATGGGATTGCGAACATTGATCTCTCTGGCAATATGAGGAGCGGCACACCGCAACGTGACGCCTTAGATGTTGCTCAGGAGATTGCTGCACGTCGCATTCCCACCGTCATGATTGATACAAATCCACTGACAACCGTGACCAATGAGAAAGGTGAGAGAGTGCCCAGCCCGTGCCCTGAACTGGCACGCGTGCTGGATGCCGACTATTACCAGTATCGTCTGGCTCACGACTCACAACTACTACGAAAGGGGTATGCATAGAGCGTTACATATTGTCCTTTGAAAAGCTAACCTGTTGAGTTCTGAGAGCGAACTACTCTCAAAGAAAGGTTTGTACTCGATGAAGACACGAGCCGCAGTAATTTACGAACCAGGTCAACCCATTCAGGTCGAAGAGGTCGAACTGGATGCACCAAAGGCACATGAAGTGCAGATCAAGATGGTCGCGGCTGGCATTTGCCACTCTGACTATCACATTATCGCTGGAGAACTTCCCGGCTATTTACCAATGGCACTTGGTCACGAGGGCGCAGGTATTGTCGAAGCCGTCGGTCCAGAAGTGACGAACTGTAAGGTTGGCGATCACGTCGTCCTCACCTTCATTCCTTCCTGTGGTCACTGTTACTACTGCACAACTGGACATGCCAATCTGTGCAACATGGGTGCAGCTATCCTGATGGGACCGCAACTTGATGGAACCTTCCGCATACATGGTCCAAAGGGCGAAGACATCGGTCAAATGTGTGTTGTTGGTACGTTTGCTGAACATACAGTTGTTCCCGATGCATCGGTTGTCAAAGTAGAGGACTACTATCCGCTTAACAAGGCTGTGCTTGTTGGTTGTGGTGTGCCAACGGGTATTGGTGCTGTTATTCATCGTGCAAAGGTTGAGGCTGGCAGTACTGTCATGGTCATTGGTTGTGGTGGTATCGGCATGAACGCTGTGCAGGGTGCAGCCCTCGCTGGTGCGCGTATGGTTATCGCTGTTGATACCGTTGACTACAAGCTCGAACGTGCGAAGGAGTTTGGGGCTACACACACAATCAATCCTAAAAATCAGGACCTTGTACAAACCGTCAAGGACCTGACCTATGGCGAAGGAGTGCGTTACGCCTTTGAAGCCATCGCTACTCCGGCTACCATTGGACAAGCCTATGCCTGTACCGCCAAGAACGGCACCGTCGTTGTGATCGGTCTCTCTCCTGCCACCGCTGAGTCTATACCGATACCACCACTCGACCTCGTGCTGTACCAGAAGACGTTGATGGGAACCCTCTACGGCGACTCACAACCTCGTAAGGACATCCCCGAATTGCTTGCTCTATATCACGTAGGAAAAATCAAACTGGATGAGATGATTACAAAGGTGTACACGCTCGATCAGGTGAACGAAGCCTACGCGGACCTGCTTGCGGGCAAAAACATCCGTGGTGTCATCGAGTTCGCCCAGTAATTGTAATGCGTTAACATGTGGGGAATTCCACGGACGCCCACAAGGGGACACCCTACTAAACACTGTGGGCGTAGCCCACACGAGTGCTGTATAGTAGGGTAGCCCCTTGTGGGCGTCCGTGGAATCCCCTTTTGACATTACTGGTGAGATTCTTTTGAACATTACCAGACGAAACGGACAGGCAACATGTTTACATATCCATTCAGCGCGATTGTCGGTCAAGAACAGATGAAACTTGCACTTATCCTCAATGCTATTCAACCCTCCATCGGTGGTGTGCTTATCCGTGGTGAAAAAGGGACCGCCAAATCAACCGCCGTTCGTGCCCTTGCAGCCGTGTTGCCAGAACTCTTCGTTGTCAGCGATTGTCCCTTCTCCTGTCCACCCGATTCACCCGCTTTAATGTGTACATCGTGCCGTAGCCGTCTTGAGCAAGGCGAAGCGTTGCCCGTCTCTCAAAGGCGTATGCGTGTGGTCGATCTGCCAATTAATGCATCAGAAGACCGTGTTGTTGGCACGCTTGACCTTGAACACGCTCTTCGTGAAGGTCAGCGTCGTTTCGAGCCGGGCGTGCTTGCTGAGGCCAACCGTGGCATTCTGTATGTTGATGAAGTCAACTTGCTCGATGATTATGTTGTCGATGTGTTGCTCGACTCAGCCGCCATGGGTACGAACATCGTCGAGCGTGAAGGCGTCTCGTTCGCGCATCCTGCACGTTTCCTGCTTGTGGGGACAATGAACCCTGAAGAAGGCGAATTGCGCCCACAATTAACCGACCGCTTTGGTCTCTGTGTTGATATCACTTCTCTTCACGATATTCGTCAGCGCGTCTCTATTGTCGAACTACGCGAACGCTTCGAGTTTGCACCAGAGGCGTTCATCGCGGATTATGCTCCCTCTGAACAAGATTTGCGTACCCGTATTGTGCAAGCCTCACAAGCCGAGCGCCATGTAACTGTACCAAGTTCCGTAGCCGAATTAATCGCGCATATCAATATTGAACTGGACATCGACGGGCATCGTGGTGACATCGTGATGCGCCGTGCGGCCCAAACCTATGCAGCTTATCTAGGTGTTGCGGAAGTGACACCTGCTCACGTCTATACTATCGCACCTATGGCTCTAGCTCATCGTCTCAAACGTCTACCTCTACAACAAGCTTCGCGTACCGTTACAGATGCATTGAATGCTGTTAAAAAGAAATTAGCATCATAAGGAGAGAGACCTGCTATGAATATCGCGCAAGGACTTGCACACGCGAAGAAAGTGTACGGCAACCGCGAAGCTGTCACATGTGGTACGACTCGTTATACCTGGAAAGAATTTGATCAGCGCACCGATTATCTTGCACGTGGTTTAGCGGCCCTCGGCATTCAGCGTGGAGACCGCGTAGCCGTGCTGATGCTCAACTGCCATCGCTATTTGGAACTCTACTATGCTACAGCCCGTATGGGTGCCGTGATCGTGCCGCTCAACATTCGTCTGGCCCGCCCTGAAATCGTCTTCATTCTTAATGATAGTGGCTCCAAAGCACTCGTTGTAGACAAAACATTTGCTCCCTACACTACTGGACGTGACACCTATGAAACTGTCGAGTATATCGTGTACACAGGCGACGAAGCCCCCGATGCGACTCATAACTATGAAGAGCTAATTACGCACGGTTCACAAATGCTGGAAACCGTCGATCAGCAGATGGACGACGAAGACCTCTCTGGCCTCTACTATACAGGCGGTACAACAGGGCGTGCAAAAGGCGTCATGCTCTCGCACACAAATATCGTTTCTAACGCCATGCATGTTGCTATAGCAGGACGATACACCGACCAGGATGCGTACTTGCATACCGCACCAATGTTTCACCTTGGCAATACAGGTTCGGCCTTTGCCCTCGTCATGCTTGGGGCACGTAATGTCTTTAATCCCATGTTCAACCCTACGCACTTTCTCCAAACGGTGCAGGACGAAAAAGTGACGCTCACATTCATGGTTCCGACGATGATTAACGCTGTCTTGAATCATCCCGATATAGATAAGTACGACCTGTCTAGCATACGCCGACTCGCGTATGGTGCTTCACCCATGCCTGTTGAATTGCTCAAAAAAGGACTGAAGCGTCTGGGTCAGGTTTTCGCACAAGGTTACGGTATGACGGAAACTTCTCCGCTTCTGACCGGGTTGGATTTAGAGGAACATATTACCCTGGGAACGCCTGAACAAGTACGTCGTCTTGCCTCTGCGGGCAAAGAGGTAGTCGGTGTCGAAGTACGTGTCGTCAACGCTGAAGGCGAGGACGTACAACCCGGCGAGATTGGCGAAGTCATCGCACGCGGCCCGAACGTCATGATGGGCTACTGGCACATGCCCGAAGCGACAGCCGCTGCCGTTGTGGATGGCTGGATGCACACGGGCGATCTTGCTACCGTTGATGAAGAAAACTACATCTTCATTATTGATCGCGCCAAAGACATGATTATCTCCGGCGGTGAAAACATCTACTCGGTGGAAGTTGAGAACGCCCTGTATACTCATCCTGCTGTGTTAGAAGCCGCTGTAATTGGCATTCCGCATCCAGCGTGGGGTGAGTCCGTTCACGCTGTCGTAGTCCTCAAACCCGGAGCAAGTGCGAGCGAAGACGACCTGATTGCTCATACACGTACCCTGATTGCAGGTTATAAAGTGCCACGCAGCGTAGAAATAGCTACCGAAGCACTCCCTAAGAGCGGTGCTGGCAAAATTCTGAAACGCGCCTTACGCGACAAATACTGGTCTGGAAACAGCAGAAATGTGAACTAGTAGGGACCGATGTATCGCGTCCTCGTTGGCAATCGAGACGCCAGCAGGACGTGATAACGCACATTAACGAAATAACATGGGAATACATCCACGGACGCCCACAAGGGGCTACCCTCC
>CAXTWV010000204.1:0-4158 GCA_964248005.1 uncultured Ktedonobacteraceae bacterium
CACCATGCGCTATTCCGTTTTTCTGTTTGTTGTATTATATCTCTACCACGATTGGCAGGACCATTGGACGACGGCGCGTCTTCTCGAATAAGAAGTCGCTTAGCGTGTGCTTGATTTTATCTTTGATAAAGGCCAAATCAGATGAATGACCATTAAGTCCAATGAGCGAGTCGGTGACGCGTCCTTTGGCGTTTTCAAGCAATTCCTCGGCGTCACGCATGTAGACAAAGCCACGTGAGATGATATCAGGTGTGCCAATGAGTTGTCCCGTCTCTCTATCAACGGTAAGAATTGCCATCAGGATACCGTCCTGCGACAATACCTTGCGGTCACGCATCACGACCTGTCCCACATCACCGACACTTGAACCATCGACAAAGACGTTTCCATTAGCCACATGGTCAACCATCTTGATTGCCTCAGAAGAGACTTCGATGATATCACCATCTTCGGCTACCACGATATGGTCTTCTGGAATACCCATTCCGTAAGCCAGTTTCGCATGGAGAATCAATTGGCGGTATTCGCCGTGAACAGGGATGAAAAACTTTGGACGCAATAAACTTAGCATCAACTTGAGTTCTTCTTGCGCACCATGACCCGAAACATGCACATTCGAGATGGCCTGATAATAGACCTCAGCCCCCTGGCGGAAGAGACTGTTGATCGTGCGACTCACCGACTTCTCATTCCCCGGTACTGGTGTTGCCGAGAGGATAATGGTATCGCCCGCTTGTGTATGGACCAGACGATGGTCATTGTTGGCAATACGTGTCAATGCCGAGGTTGGTTCGCCCTGACTGCCTGTACAAATGATGACGATCTGTTCTGGTTTATACTTGTTGATATCCTCGGCACGAATAATCATGCCTTTTGGCACATTCAAGTAGCCAAGTTCCATTGCCATCTGCACGTTATTGACCATACTGCGCCCGACAAGCGCGATAAAGCGTTCGTAGCGTGTCGCGACATCAACGACCTGTTGGACGCGTGAGATGAGCGAGGAAAAGGTCGCGATCATAATGCGCCCAGGAGCGTTGGCGAAAAGCTTGTCGAACGAATCGTTCAGCACACGCTCAGAAGGAGTATACCCAGCTGACTCAACACGTGTGCTATCGCCCATCATGACCAGCACACCTTCATTACCGATACGAGCTAACATTCCAATGTCGGCTGGCTTGCCATCTACTGGTGTGTAGTCGAATTTGTAGTCCCCAGTATGTACGACGGCACCCACTGGTGTATGGATAACGACTCCAGTCGCATCGGGAATACTGTGGTTGACACGGAAGAACTCTACACGAGACTTCCCAACCTGTACAGAATCGCCAGCTTCGACAATCGTGATGTTGGTTTTTTCGAGGAGCTTATGCTCTTTGAGTTTGACTGAGATCAGGCCATGTGTAAGTTTGGTGGCGAAGAGGGGAGGAAAACCAAGCATTGGCAAAACATAGGGGAGCGCACCAATATGGTCTTCATGACCGTGAGTAATAACAATGCCACGTATACGGTTTTTCTTGTCATTGAGATAGCTGGTATCAGGAATAACGAGATCGACACCAAGCATTTCATCATCGGGGAACATAACTCCGGCATCTACAATGATGATATCGTCACCGTACTCGACGACCATCATATTCTTTCCGACTTCCCCTAGTCCACCTAGCGGGACGAGTCGAATATTTTCTATTGTCAAGGTAAAAAGGACCTCCTAACTACACAGAGAATGTGTAGCATAGCTAAAAATTGTATTAAAAAAAGCATTTATCTTCACTCCCATTTCCGCCAACGGGAGTAAAAGTCAAATAAAAATAAGGATATGCGCGAGTCAGTCAAATATAAACAAGCTATAAGGTCCCTCTATGATTCTATCACAGCAGAGATGGAAATACAAGTAGGGACACCGATTTATCCAGGCTCCCTATATTTTTCCTCCTCCCTTGCCGATAGATAGGAGGGACGGTACCAACGCCGCGTTGGTACATACCGTGGCTAAGGGAGATACTGACATGGTGATGATACATGATGAGTTATCTACGAGTAGGATACAGATACGTGCGTTGTTAGAAGCCATCCCCGATGCACTTTGTCATGTGGATAGTACAGGTATATTGCTAAGCTATAAAAGTGGTATAGACATGGCGCAGACGCAAACGTTGGTCGGTCAGAATATGCTTCAGGTATTACCTCCACCTTTAAGTAAGCAGATGTCAGATGCGATGCAACATGCTCAGGAGACAGGAGAGGTACAAGTCTGCAAGTACCGCTATCGTATCGGCGAAATAGACTACATACGCGAGTCACGTATTGTTCCCAATGGCAAGAACGAGTTTCTTTGTCTGGTTCGCGATATTACCGAATACAACAAGATCGCGCAAACACTCCTGGCGAGTGAGCACCGCTTTCGTGCGCTCACTGAAAATGCCTCCGACCTTGTACTTATTCTGGATGCTACTGGTATCTATCGCTATGCAAGTCCATCTCACCAGAAAATTCTTGGCTACATGCCAGAAGAGTTACTCGGTACCAGCATATTTAATTTGTTTACAACGGAAGATTTACCAGCAGCCCTTGCCTCGTTCACTGACTCGCTTAAGACAAACACGATGGTACGGCGCAAATGTCGTCTTCGCCACTCCAACGGCTCAACAAAAACGATTGAGTATGTTGGTCATAGTTGCTTTGACGATCCAGCTATTGAAGGCTTCATCATTAACGGACATGACGTGACTGAACGGACAGTGATGGAAAAGATGTTGCGTTATCAAGTGTCACACGACCTGTTGACCGAGCTGCCAAATCGCATAACTCTCCTGGAACGTTTAGAGCAAGCTATCTCGGTCGCAAAAAATACACAAAGAGAGTGTTGCGAGGTTGCATTGCTTACCATGGACCTTGATAGCTTCAAAGAGATTAACGATACCTTTGGGCATCATCATGGAGATCTGCTCTTACAACAGTTAGGTATGCGCCTCCGTAGTGTCGTCACGGAAAATGATACTGTTGCACGACTTGGTGGGGATGAGTTCGCGTTGCTTTTACCAATCTCTGATACTACTCGTGTAGAAAAGACGATTGCGGCAATTGATGCAATGCTTGAGGAACCATTTGTGATTGAGGACCTGCCATTACAAGTTCAGGCCAGCACTGGTGTTGCGCTCTATCCAGCACATGGGTCTGATGCCCTGACACTTCTGCGTCATGCGGATGTGGCAATGTATACCGCGAAACATGCCCATCTAGGCCATATGCTCTATGATCCAGCCCAGGATACCTATAGCCCACGTCGCCTCGCGTTGATGGGAGCTTTGCGCAAAGCTATCCCGAACAACGAACTAAAGTTATATTATCAACCAAAGGTAGAGATTTCAACGGGCAAGGTGCAGAGTGTCGAGGCACTTGTGCGTTGGCAGCATCCTGAATTTGGCTTTATTCCACCTGACCAATTTATTCCCCTCGCAGAACAGACAGGACTGATTATTCCGCTCACATTGTGGGTACTAGAAACGGCGGCTCGTCAGTGTAGTGACTGGCTGCGTATCGGATTGGAACTCAGCATCGCGGTCAATTTGTCCATGTGGGACTTACGCGAATTGACTCTACCAAATACAATTGGAGCGTTGCTTGAACGTTATGCGCTACCGGCCCGTCTTTTACGTGTTGAGTTAACCGAGAGCGTGGTGATGACCGATGTTGAGCGCACGCTTGATATCTTAAATCGTCTCTCTAAACTGGGTATTCAGATATCAGTTGATGATTATGGCACAGGCTACTCATCACTCGCATACCTCAAACGTATGCCAATTACCGAACTCAAGATAGACCGTTCTTTTGTGATGCATATGGTAGATACTGAGGCCGATGCCACCATCGTGCAATCTACAGTGGCGATGGCCCATAGTTTAGGCTTGAAAGTGGTTGCTGAGGGTGTCGAGGACGAAAAAACATGGTGTCTGCTCGCGGACTTCAAATGTGATACCGCGCAAGGATACTACATGTCGCGCCCTATTAGTGCGCAAGACCTTGAGAATTGGGTACGTAAATCAATGAATGAACTTTGACAACCAAAGGCAGAAATGTCGGTAGGGGCAGCAGGTAATTTGCCCCCAAACATGGTGGGGGGGGGGGGCCCTGGGCCCCCCCTGCCTATTGGGGGCG
>CAXTWV010000204.1:4168-9023 GCA_964248005.1 uncultured Ktedonobacteraceae bacterium
GTTCATTGCGCCCAAAGATGGGTGGGGAGGGGTCCACGTTGCCACGAGATGCATCTTGGGGACGTTTGCCCCGCTGCCCTCATCTTTGGGCGCAATGAATTGCTGCCCCTACCGTTTTTGTATAGATACATTACAAGTCCCACATCTATCCCAACAATGGGGGTCTGAAATAGGTGAACACGATGTAGCCCCATACATTGACGAGCACGGAGAGCACAATCAATGTTTTCTCAGGCCATCTTGGACGTTCTGACATACCTAATGCAGCGAGCAAAAACAGAAATGGTAAGAAGTCGAGCGCGAAGCGATAGCCAAACTGATACCAGCCTGTATTGAAATACAGCAACACAGCAGCGACAGGCAACACACATCCGGCAAGTAGTGAGGCGGAGAACCAGTGTTGCCCATGCCTACGAAATCCCAGGAATGCGAACAGCAATGCTGGCATTGTCAAGAAGATACTCGTTCCAAACGGATTAAAGGTGACATAGGGGAACACTTTGAGAAACTTGGGTGGCTCGAACAGCATAAAGCGCGTGTTGATTGCCAGAAAATGTATGCTGAATTGTCCATACCCGTGTAGCGAGTCGCCGACAAGCGGATTGACATTCATTCCATTATAGCCAAAGTCAAACAGCGAGCCAAAACGCGCGTAGTTGTAGAGCAGCATCACCGCTAGCATAACGCCTAGCACGCTCCCAAAAATAATCCATTGACGCAATAGAAGAAATGGTCTTTTTCGCTCTTGCGCAAAGGTCCAGAGCAGGAAAAAGGGAAAGGCCAAAAGTGTTGTGCTACGGGACAATGAGGCCAAGCCTAGCAAGAGTGCGGCTAACCACGCACGTTGTTTGCCTAACATCTCATAGATGTACAGAAGCAAAAAGGTTGTAGCAACAACGTGAGCTACAAACCAGACGCTGCCCTTCATGGTCGTATACAACAACTCCGTCCCAATAGCAAAAAACACAAGCAACCATGCGGTTGTCGTGAAGTGTGCGCTTAGCATCTCCCTGCGAACGAGACGTTGCAATACCAATTGCATCAACCAGATATTGAGTATGCCCATGCCAACAGAAAAGAAGAGCGTGATAAGCGATTGATAGGAGAGATGGAAAATAGCGACGAGTGGCAACATCAAGACAGCAGGTAACGGCGGAAATGCCACATACCAATGTCCCTTGTAATAGGTGAAGTCCGATAGTCCTGGTGGTGTACCCACGACATAGAGATGACCATGTAACCAACCATCGGCGAGTAACATGAAGTGTGAGCCACCACCTACTCCAGGCGGATGAATTGTTATCTGTGAAATGACTATTAATAAGTAAATCGCGGCGAGTAGCGTAAATAGTACGATGCGTGGCATGACAGGGGCGGAAGGCATGACAGGGGCAAGCCCTGTCACTACTATACTGTCTGCCGCTTTGCGGCGAGAGCTGCGTTGTTCGTGTATGGTAGTGACAGGGCTTGCCCCTGTCATGCTTTCCACGCTTGCCCTGCTCTCTTTATCTTGTTTCTTAGAAATTTGTTTTGACATACTTACCCGCCTTTTGCTCTTCACCATATAAAACGAACAAGTCGCTAAAACGATATCATATATGACAAATGTGTGCTTCTGGCATGTGGTAATATAGCAAGGAAGGAATAAAATACTATTTCATTGTATACTAAAGGAGCTTATCTTGACCCATCCCATCTCTTCTACTGCTGCATCAATTCAACTCACTCCTGATGCTTCTGTTGATTTACATATGCATACGACCTATAGCGATGGACGCTGGCCCGCGCAACAACTTATCGACTTCCTCGTGACTGAGGGTTTTCAGCTTGTCGCCGTGACTGACCATGATCGTGTCGATAAGATCGCGGAGATACAGGGGTTAGCAGCCGAAAAGCGTTTGCCCGTGCTTGCTGGTGTCGAGATGAGCACCGACTGGAATGGCAAAATGGGCCATATGCTCTGCTACGGTTTTGATCCACAACAGAACGAATTACGTCCCCTCACGGAGAAGGTGGTACGCTTGCAATTAGAGAATACACAGGCCGTCAATGAGGAATTGCAGCGCAAGGGCTATCCTATGCCACGCCAGGAAGAGCTTTTGAAAGAAAATGATGGGAAACTCCGTCGTCCCTCTGATAACGCTTATCTCTTACGCGAACATGGCTATGCTTCCAACTGGCAAACCGCGATGCAGATGATTACTGAAGCAGGATTTACATCTATTAAAGCGAATATGGCGGAGACCGTTGATGCTGTGCATAAAAGTGGGGGCGTGTGTCTGATCGCGCATCCTGGGCGCCGTGAAAGTGGCTTTACCTTCTATGATGCTCCTCTGCTGGACCAGCTACGCAGCGAAATTCCCATTGATGGCATCGAAATCTATCATCCTTATCACAACAAAGAGATCATTGCAACGTACCTTGCCTATGTAGAAAAACATGATTTGCTCTTTAGCACCGGCTCTGACTCGCACTGCATCCCTGGTCGTATGCCTATCAAGCATCGTGCCGAGGTGAGTCGTAAACTACTAGAGCGTCTTGGAGTTACCGTTGCTTAACGCTTCCGACGCGCCGCGCCCAAAGCGCCTGTTAAGTATTGGCGCGGGTACCGTCGTGATGCACGATGAACGGGTTTTGCTGGTACGCAACACCTATGGTTTGACAAAGGGACGTTATCTGCTGCCTGCTGGTCGCGTGAATGTTGGTGAGTTACCAGATCATGCAGCCGCACGCGAAACCTTCGAGGAGACAAATCTGCGGGTCGAGATTGAAGGCTTGCTTGGTGTACGCCTCTGGGTGTTACAGAGTGGAGAACACAACTACTTTTTTATGTTCCGTGCGAAACTGTTGTCTCCTATCAGCGACCTACGTCTCAATCCTGCCGAGCTGGATGATGCGCGTTTCTTCTCACGCTCGGAGATGGACGCGCTTGGCCTTGATGAAACGTGGCTGGGCGCCATTGCTGTTGCCTACAAAGGGCTGGACCCTGATACGACACTTTGGCCCAATCACGCCGAATTGCAGGACGATTCGGTAGATACGCCCGACCAGTGGCGCATCTGGCTTTAAGGTGCTTTGCTAGGCCGCAACTTTAGGTGCGGGAATAGGCCAACCTAAATCTTTTGCTGTTTCGAGCCACAATTCAATAACTTCAACGGCATTCTTAATAGCTTCTTCATAAGTATCTCCATGCGTGTGACACCCTGGTAATTCAGGAACATCCACGAGAAAAGCTTGATTCTCATCACTCCATTGGATGTTTACAGAGTAGTGTAGTGGATTCATGTGTTTTCTCCTAGGTGCTACTCCACTATCTTTTTACTGATTATAACATTGTTTTAATGAGTTTTGTATAGGATATGTTCCCATTCTTTGGAGTGATTTTGATCGAAAAGACAGAACACTTGCATCTTTAAATCAAACTTGTACAGTTGTCTTTTACTCAACTCTATAGTATGATACCTACAAAAATGGAACATATTTATGCAGATACAACAACTTCGGGAACGTATCCTCACCCTGCTAGGACAAAGGCGGGGTCCCTCGCTCACGCAGATTGTGTTGCGAGCAATGGGTGCCTTGTTTGGACTACAAGTGCTCACTATTGCTCTGCTACAACTTGCCTCAAAGCTTCGTCGTACTCGACAAGAGAGTGGCGGCTTTCCCCACCCTAATCTTAATGGGATTCGTGTTGGCGACAACAATGTACAACTCTACGACTATGGGCAATATCTGTTTGATGCTATGCTAACCGCGATTGATAGTGCGCAAGAAACTATCTATCTGGAGACGTTCATCTGGAAAGATGATAAGATTGGACAAGCCTTCAAGACACACTTGATAAAAAAAGCGGAACAGGGCATAGAAGTGTATGTTGTCTTCGATGGTTTCGGCAATGCAGTTGTGCCAAAGCGTTTCAAAGAGTTTCCTCCATCTATTCACACCTTAAAATATCAGCCTATTCAGCGTCCATGGCATATATTTGATCCACGTCGTTATGCGTTAGAACATCGCAAACTCCTCATTGTTGATGGCTATACGGGTTTTATTGGTGGTTACAATATCGGTAGCCTCTATGCAGACACATGGCGTGATACACATCTTTGTATCGAAGGACCAGCCGCCGCCGACCTCGCGCATTCATTTACTGAGTTCTGGAATCAACATAATCCAGATCGTGCGCCCATCACGCGCCATTATCCACGCCATTTCGACGCGCTTATCACCATCGGCGGTACAAACGCGCTACAACTCATGTTTCCCATTCGTGATATGTACATTCGTGCCATTGACCGTGCGGAAAAAACAGTACGCCTTACCAATGCTTATTTTGTGCCGGATGGTGTGTTGCTTGACGCGCTTTGTGCGGCGGCGCGACGAGGGGTCGATGTACAGATTATCGTCCCATGGATCTCAAATCACCTCGTCGTCGATTGGCTTGCACGGGGCTATTTCACACAATGCCTGAAGGCAGGAATCAAAGTCTTTGGCTATCGTCATATGCTCCACGCTAAAACATGTACCATCGACGGTCAGTGGTCAACCATTGGCACCGCGAACCTTGATCGTCTTAGTGCGGTGGGCAACTACGAAATCAATGTTGAAGTTTACAACGAAAGCTTAGCACACCAGATGGAACAACTCTTTTTGAGTGACACAACCGACGCGATCACGCTCAACATTGATGAATGGCTTCAGCGTCCATGGTACGCTATGCTCGGTGAGCGCATTCTTGCTCCCTTGCGCGTGCTGTTGTAAATCTTACCTTTGAAAAAAGCATTTGGATGCATGTGCGCCGAAGCGCACATGCATCCAAATGCTTTTTTCAAAATCTAGCCTCCCGCAGGGCCACCTT
>CAXTWV010000205.1:0-9017 GCA_964248005.1 uncultured Ktedonobacteraceae bacterium
GTTAGAAACCAATGAATGCCACAACACCAATCACAATAAGTACAAGCGACGTGATGGTATTTGCATTGTTTTCCAGCCACGCTCCTTTGATTTGATAGCCTGCAAGTGTCGCAAGCACGGTCAATCCGATGAATGTGCCAATGGTCAGCGCAGCGAAGACACCTAAGACGCCAACAATGGCTCCTCCTCCGACCGCGCTTGCTGCTAATGCGACAGGTAGAATCGTCAAGTCCGGGGAGGCTGCAACGCCAAAGGGGACAGCAATAGCGGCTAGTCTGCCAGCAAGCGTTCGTTGTGAGGCTGGTTTTCCTTGTAAAGTTTCATGGTCATGAGCATGCTCATGCCCATGTTCATCATGGTTATGCTCTTCAACATGCTGAGGAGCATGGTTATCGTGACTATGAGTATGTTCAGCGTGGTCGTGATGACCATGCTCCTCAGTATGTCTATGTTCTTGCATCAATCCGTGATTGTGTGTATGTCCCTCTCCTGAATGACTATGCCCATGCCCACCACCGAAAAGTCCCCAGAGCAGAAAACCGATGCCTGTAAGGATGAGGATGCCACCAATAATATGTCCTTGTTGTGTATCTAGCTGACGTTGAAATTGTAGGCCAATAAGCGCAATGATTCCTCCAAGCACAAGGGAGGCAACAACATGACCCAACGAGGCGAGCGCACTCACACGCGCTACTCGCGATACACTCCAACGTTGTGTACGTGCGACAACGGCAAGTGGAACCCAATGATCGGGAAGAATGGAGTGTAAGATTGCAACCGTAGCCGCGGCTCCTAAAAGTAAAAGTAGTGATGGTGTGTTCATTGTGTTTGTCTTGCCTTTCTATTCTTTACAAACTCTCTGTAGGTCTACTTCGCTGCCTATCTGTTCATTTACTCAGATAGATACTGAATAAATATGCGACTCTTAAGAGCCGCACTTTTTTTACATGCTAGGATGGTCGGGAAGATCGTGATAGACGTGAGTTGCGTGCTGTTCTGCCTCGCGAAAAAACACTACAAGATGGCTGTCATTCAAAGAGTAATAGATTGTCGTTCCCTCGCGTCGTTGCTTCACAAGTCGTCTGTCTTTCAAGAAACGCATCTGATGCGATACGGCGGATTCCGAGACGCCAACCAGGATTGCGAGATCGCGTACACAGCAGGAACGTTTCACTAACGCATATAATATTTTTAGCCGCGTTGGATCGCCAAGGGCCTGAAATGTGCCAGCAACAACCGCAACCAGCTCCTCTGATGGTGCCGATGATTGAAGTTCTGCAACGGTATCTGGATCAATTGGAACCAACCCGTGTATCAATTCTTCCTGTTTTTGATGTATATCTGAATGCATACTCAGATAGTACCCGATTTTGGGGAGTTTGTCAAGGGAAAATAGAGCTTTACTACAAAGTTACCTCGTCACCACTATGAAGCACCTGTGGTTTTCCGTCTCTACCGAATAATTTGACAGTCTGCCGACCCATGACACGCCAGCGAGCCATTGTACCAGAAGTCTCGTTTGGCTCGATGCGTACCAGAGCGGTATCTTCGTCAACACCTACCACAGTATACAGTTCGGAGACAGACTGCATCAGAGATTGGAAACGCTCTTGATCTAAAAAGCCTGCCATGCGGTCGAAATGGGGAAATACAATAACATTGGGCACAACACCCATTGCCTCGACAAAGACCACAGGCTCTCCCATCATGACTTGCCGTATGGAGATGGTACGTGCGCTCAGCATCATAGCACCAGCACTACAACCGGCAAGCACTGCTCCTCGATCATATGCAGATTTGATAGTTTCCCAAGCAGGTGAGTCGCGCAATGTTTCTATCGTATGTTGAGGATTGCCTCCAGAAAAATAGTAGAAATCGGCTCCTTGCAAAAGAGCCACTTGTTCCGGGTCAAAGGCACTGGCGCGATCAATGATACGTGTTGCACGTATATCGTTCACACCTAAATTCTTGAAGTGACGCATACCCAGATTGTTCCAGGAAGTCGGTCCATTCGGCTCTAAGCCACTCGCCGTTGGAAGCAAAGCTACTTTCGCTGAACTTACACCGCCAATTGTATTCAAAAGATAGGTGTCTGTCTCGTTCATGACATCAAGGTATTCCCCTGATCCTACGAGTGCAACTGCTCCTGGACTAGAATGCTGGTTATCGGATACCATGATTTCTTGTTTCCTTTTTATGTGAGGACACGATTATGAAAATGAATACATTAAACGGGATACTGTAGGGACCGATTTATCACGTCCTCTTGGCCTCTCGATTGCCGACGAGAACGTGATAAATCGGTCCCTACCATCGACGTATCCAGATTAATCTGTCGAGATACATTATCGCGCCCTTTGTGACGATACCAATACAGGCGAACAGGACGCGATGAATCGGTCCCTACAAATGGTCGTCGAGAGCAATACTTGCGCCTCCCTGCTCTGCGGAAAGCTTTGCGCCTTCCATCACTAGAATGTTCCGTCTCGATTCTTCCGGTGGCACAGCCAACGCTTCTCCCGAATGCAAATGATTCGCGAGATTGCGATGAAAGGCATATAGAGGTGCCGCGGGAAGTGTGAGTTGTTGTTGCTGAATGTCACCATTTCTGTTCCGAGTAGAAACGACGAGATCAGGTAATGCCTCGGAGGGTGCAAGATGTTCTTCAATAAGATCACCAGACCAGCGACGCGTCTTTATCGTCTCGTGTCGCCAATTGCCCACGATGGCTCCCTGTTCACCTAAAATATACCACTTTGGCTTCACCGCTGCCGCAATATCAGAATGCATAAACTCTGCTTCCTGCCCATTCGCGAATTGGAGGTAAACACTTGACTGATCGGCGTTGGTGACATCATGCCAGACACGCTTATGCTTCACGCCACGAACACTGACAACTCTATCAGGAATGAGTTGCAATATCCAATCCAGATAATGCGATCCCCAGTCATAAAAGACGCCACCAGAGATTGGCTCATGAGAATGCCAGTAATCACAAGGGTGTGCATAGCCACCGATGAAGGTCTCCATATGAAAAATGGGGCCAATACTCCCACTTTTCAACACCTCTTGAATGGCAAGGTAATCGGGGTCCCAGCGTCTGCATTGATACACAGTCAACGCACGTTGTGAAATATTGGCAAGCTCGATCATAGCATCAGCTTCGGCAGAGGTCAAACAAAACGGCTTTTCGCTGACAACATGTTTCCCTGCACGTAACATTTGCAGAGTAATCGCGGCGTGTGTGTTGGGAGGAGTCGAAACGATGACAACATCAATACTTGGGTCTTCTGCAACTTCTGTCAGATCAGTGCAGGTGCGTATGCCCGGAAAAGCTGCTCGTGCCGCATTCAGACGTATCTCATTGCGGTCACAGACAAGTGTATATTCTAGTCCTGGAACGTTGCTGATTGCCGTTCCGTGCTCGAAACCAATCGCTCCATAACCAACCATTGCCACACGTGCGGGTATCTCTATAGTATCGGCTCCTGCTGCGTAACGCATAGCACGCCCTAGCATTTGCTGAAACACGGGATGCGCTTGTGTCTCTGCTGTACAGCCAAGCGTAGTACAAAAAACTCTACCTCGACCATAGGAACGCGTATACGCGACCGTGTATGGCACATACTGCCATGTAGTCTGCCAGAGAACCTCAGCATCAGAAGGAGCATTTGCCAGCAGATAGACCGCCTCTCGCACAATGAAGGAAGGATCAACACGCCGTGTAAGGTAGGAGTCAAGCGTGGCTACATGCAGAATAATTTCACAAGGTGGAGTATACATACCACGAACATGGCCCAGCATTTCGCCCAGGATAGTATATTCATGATACATCTCCACCGCATTTCCACTGCAAACTAGGCCACCACCATTTTCGACAAACTCACGAAGGGCCATCTCTTGTTGAGAGCTGAGTGGTCCTGTGCCGCCATCAAGAAATACGACGTGTTGTGAAGTGAGATGAGCAAATGCTTCTTGCTCGGTCACTATTGAGACATCTTCTATTGCGAACATAGAGGTATATGACTCCTTTTTTCTGGTTATTTTTCTTCATGCCCATGAGGATGTTCATGAGTATGATCGGGCCAATGCTGGTGCGCGTGACTATGCATTGTACCAGGAGTTGGGAGTTCATCTGGCGTATGCGTATGTGTCCCTTCGAGATGGAAGGGGGAATCGTGACCGTGCCAGAGATGCTCTGGATTATAGTTCGTCACTAGAAGACTCTCGCCATGATGCCAGCGATCACGGAAGATATCATAATTCTTCTTGCTTTTCGTGCGTTGTTCATCCTCGCTAAGACTGTACCATTCACGATGAGGATGTTTCTCAAGAAATGCTTCGACATCTGGAACCGTGACGGCTTGATAGCCTGCAGCCTTGAAAAAGAAGCTATAGAAAATGTCCATCAAACGATAAAAACGGAATTTCTCATCGATCCACCCGACCTCCTGTAAGAGCTTCCGACGGAAAGCCATGAGATAGCCTTCAACCGCGTCAACGGATGGCCCTGACGACTCGTGGAAGTCTCGCAGGTCTTCCGTGACCAGACCATAGGGGCCAGCCAGACCAACCTTTGAGTCCTTCAACACCGCATCCAACGGTGTCCAGATGTCCCCTTTGACCTCAATAGAGGTATCCATGAGGACAATATATTGTCCTCGACTTCCACGCATTGTGGCATTACGCCCCGCCGCAAACCCCATGTTGTGATCAGCGAAGAGCACATGTAGACCGATATGTTGCCCATCTTCTCCTATCAAATCCTCCTGGCGAGCGAGTTGTTGCAGATAGGGAAGTGTCTCGTCGGTTGAACCATTGTCAATCACAACAAGTTCTATCGTATGCCCTGCGGCGTGACGACGAACGCTTTCTATACAACGTTCCACGTCGTCTTTGCTATTATGCGCCAACAGATTCACCGAAAACTCGAAGAGGTCTGGCAAAGAGGTGTTGTCTGGAGCATCGGACGAATGAGCAAGGACTGAAAACTCTTCGTCTAAGCGACGTGGTGCGACGAGTGTTCCCCGTTCGGTATCTCGCACGAGATATCCCTCATGACTCAGGTGCTGACGTATGGAGTCCGCTTGGGAATAGTTCTCGTGCGAACGTAGGTCTGCACGTGTTTGTACTTGAGCCGCGACAGGTGCTGGTACCGCCGCGAGATAGACACCTGGATCAGTTCTACGTCGAGGTTGATCGCTAGAAAGATACTCTTTGAGGCCAAAACCAAGAATACGGTCCATATCAAAGAGGACACGTAGTTTTGTGGCTGGATATTCTTGCGAACGCAACATCGCCCAGACAACCGCCATCGCACGCGGCATATTCAAATCGTTCTCGACCTCAGCCAGAAATGCCTCACGCCACTGATGTCCCTCGTCCAATGTCAGTTCAGTAGAAAAGACGGCGTTTTCATCTGTTTGTGTAAGCAGATGATATGCCAAGCTCCTGAGACGTTCCAGAGACGTTTGGGCCGCTTGTAGAGCACGGAAGGTGAAGTTGAGACGACTTCGGTAAAGTGCCGTAGTATAGAAGTAGCGTAGAGCCATTGGCTCAAAGCCACGCGATGCAACCTCCTCACGAGTATAAGCATTGCCCGTAGACTTTGCCATTTTCTGACCATCGGCGAGCAGGTGCTGTGCATGAAGCCAGTAGTTGACAAATTGTTCGCCCGAAAATCCTTCACTTTGCGCGATTTCATCCTCATGATGCGGAAAAATGTTGTCAACACCACCTGTGTGCAAATCAAAATGCGTGCCAAGATACTTCATAGACATCGCCGTACACTCGATATGCCAACCGGGGAAGCCACGGCCCCATGGACTCTCCCATGCCATCTCACGTCCGGGTTCAGCCACCTTCCACAGAGGAAAATCTTCCGCGTTGTGTCGGTCCGCGTCAACACCCTCATGGACCCCAGCCATCATATGCTCAAGTAGGTTGCCAGAAAGCTTGCCATACTCAGGGAAGCGTTTGATATCGAAATACACGTTGCCATTGACTTCGTAAGCGATACCCTTTGCCTCTAATCCCTGAATAATCTCAATCATCTCAGGAACATGCTGTGTCGCACGCGGAAAGACATGTGCAGGGAGAATATTGAGCATCGCTTCGTCTTCATGGAACGCATCAGTATAAAATTGGGCGATCTCCAACGATGACTTTCCCTCTTTACGTGCCTGGGCCTCAACCTTATCTTCGCCTGCGTCTACTACTTCTCGTCGCATGTGCCCAACATCGGTAATATTTTTTACGTGCAGGACTTCAATCCCTCGATACTCAAAGGCTCTACGCATCCAATCTGCCATAACAAAGGTTCGTAGGTTGCCAATGTGTATATAGCGATAGACGGTAGGGCCACAGGAGTACATCTTGATTCTCCCATGCTCCAAAGGGACAACCTCTTCTATCTGCCGTGTCAGGGTATTGTAAATCCTCATTAATGCGTTGCCTCCACAGGGAATGTCTGTAAACATGTTACTCTTCTATAATAAGAGTCATGAGTAAGCGTAAGTGAGTACTACCAAAAGGATGTATTCTTGTTGGTGTCTCATTCATTACATTCTGTTAGCATGCATGAATGTCGGCAGAACAAATGAACGATTGCAACATCTGCCTTTCGCATGGTGGAATGCTCATCAGGGTAGAACCAATGTAGGGGTCTAATTCCATTACACCTTCGCGGCACACGATTCCGTCAAAAGGTTAAGGACATGTTTCCATATGTCACCAACATGGTTCATTTTCGACAAGGGTGTAATGGAATTAGACCACTACAATATATATGTAGCATCTCAGTATACAACAGAACGAGAGCCTACTGCTGTTCTGTTTCCTGAAGAAGACGCTCAGCCTCTTGCTGGACCTGTTGCCAGCACACATCACAGTAGCCGGTTGCCAGTAAGCCAAGAGAGAGGTTGTGGAAATGATACTGTCCACGCAAGCGTTCATGCAAATCACCAAGAATGTCATCATCAAGATGAATCATGGTCTTGCACTTTTTACAGACAAGGTGGTGATGATTGTTCCCTTGTGGCATTTCGTAGTGGAGGGGTTCACCGGGTAAATGATTTTCATGAATCAGGTCTAGCTCGTTGAGGAGTTCTAGTGTGCGGTAGATGGTCGAGAGGCTCACACGTGGATTCTGCTTTTGCACACGCTCGGCGATCTGATCCAAGCTGATGTGCCCATTCGCTTCCTGAATCACGCTCAAGACGAGGTAGCGCTGCGGTGTCAGGCGATACCCGCGTTTGTGCAATAAATCATTACTTGAATCAACATACTGATGCATCATGCATGTCCTCTCGTTCGCTTCCTAACGGTAATCTCTCCACGAATATCCTAACACTACAATGGGAAAGCGTCAATAACCGGATGTAGGGACCGATGCATCGCGTCCTCGTGGCCTCGCGATACCCGAACAAGGACGCGATGCATCGGTCCCTACACCCATCAGATGCTCTCACTAAGAGCGCACGCTGCTACTTGCTGCTTCCTTTGAAGCAACTGGAACAGACGACTCACTTACAATCTCACTGATTGCCTTTGATGGTATGAAAATCGGTTGTGCTGTCTTCACCTCAAGATCATCGTAACGCTTTACCTTGTAAATGACTGTCGATACGACCCAACTGAGAAGAAAGAGGCCAATGATGATGCCTCCTAAAAACCCAAAGTCTAAGTTGCTCAAAGAGTTCCACAAACCGCCCGTGAGATGAAACTCCATTGCAATAATGCTCAAGACTTCAATGGCACCAACCACTACTGCGACTAATACAGAAACAAGTGTGATGTTTAAGTTGTAGTAGAGTTTGCGCACAGGCTTGACGAAAGCCCATCCATAGGCACCGAGCATAAGAATACCATCCGTCGTATCAAGCAGACACATACCCGCAGTGAAGAGCATAGGAAAAATGAGGATAAAGATGACAGGCATTCCTTTACCAGCAGCACTCGCGGCAATACCTAACAGTCCTACCTCAGTCGCTGTATCAAAACCAAGCCCAAAGAGGAGACCAACAGGATACATCTTCCAACTAGTATCTACCATGCGCAATAATGGACGGAAGAAACGTCCCATAATACCACGCTGGTTCAAAAATTCATCGAGCGTCTGCTCACTGTACTCTTCGCCCCGCCTCACCTTTTGAAACGCCTGGAAAATTTCCCATAGCACAAGGCCATTGATAAGCGCAATGACAAACAAAAATATTGCTGAGACTGACGTGCCAATCAACCCACCAGCATTTTTGAGTGCAGGAATACTGCCTTGTATAAAGGTAGCAGCAAGGGCAATAGCAACAGACAATGCGACAACAACAGTGGAATGACCAAGCGAGAAGAAAAACCCGACACCGATAGGCCGTTTATTTTCTTGCATCAACTTACGTGTCACATTATCAATCGCGGAAATATGATCCGCATCAACCGAATGTCGTAACCCAAAGGTATAGGCCAAGAGTGCCGTGCCCAAGAGTGCTGGATACTGTATACCAAACCCTGCAAAGGCAAAAACCCATGCAAGAATGTTAAAGGCAATGAGAAACACATAGATACCTATGATTTTGTTCCGCAACTCACTTGGGCTATCATTGAAAACGCGAGTGATGGCTGAAATACCAAAGCTATTAGCTCTGCTACTCATGGAACCTCCTGAACATACTAGGCAGCACGACTGAAAGCGAGGTGGAAGCTATATTGTTGATGAAGAGACACGCTGCATTGTTTTGCGCTACGAGGATGACGTATACACAAGAATTGATTTGCAAGAAACATGTATGTTTCCTTTAGAGAGTATACCAGCAAAAATATGTAATTGCAAATCTTTCGCAATTGCTTGTATTTTGTGCTAGGTATCATAGTGGTATACTGCTAACAAAACACGTCGCGAAAAAGCTCATATTGTAGAGGGATGCTGCTATGTCGGAACCTATTCGCATTCTTGCTGTTGATGTTGGAACGGGAACGCAGGATATTCTGCTTTTTGAAAGCGGAAAAACGATAGAGAACTGTTT
>CAXTWV010000206.1:0-8291 GCA_964248005.1 uncultured Ktedonobacteraceae bacterium
TGCGGGGCCTTACTTCATTCCCCCGTGGGCCCTGCTGGGGTGAGCCGGGCGTAATTAATTAAGGCCCCTACATCTCTGTTGCACAAGTCGAACACTTGTATATACTACTTGTTCTCATTGAGACGTTCTTTTCCATGACACATTGTTATACAAACATTTTTCTATGTACTTACAATAAATAGTACAAATATAATTTATGTATGTTTATAGTGATTTCAAGAAAATTTGCTACTTTTACTTGACTTCCATTCGTTGCTCTGCTATACTCAAGCGTATCTAAAACATAGAATGGGAGGATTATGAGTATTGTGTCTAAGCAAAACATTGTCATTGTAGGTGCAGGCATTGTTGGACTCTCGACGGCATACGCCCTCCTGAAACAGGGGATGCATTCTGTAACAGTTTTAGAGCAGGAGAGTGTTGACCATCCGCGCTCAACCTCACATGGTATTTCCCGACTGCTACGTTTTGAATACGGAGATAAGTCTTTCTATACGCAGTTAGTGCAGCTCGCGCTCGCACAGTGGCGCATGCTTGAGCATATTTCGCAACGCACGCTCTATTCTCCTACAGGCTTACTGGTCCTCGGCAATGAAGACGACGATTTCACGCGCTCAAGTTATGCGGTCCTTCGTGAACTAGGGTTGCCTACAACACGCCTCTCGCAACAACAGTGCAAACAGCGTTTTCCGCAATTCGTTACAACTGACTATGACATGTATACCTATAACACACAAGGTGGCGTTTTACACGCATCCACCTGTTTACGCACTCTGCGTGAGCTTATTCTTGATCTTGGTGGCAACATTTGCGAGGGAAGTCGTGTTCAGCAGATTGAGTACGGCAATGTGCATCGCCCTGTACGTATCACACTGCATTCAGGAGAGGTATATAACGCCGACCGCGTTGTGCTTGCGGTTGGCCCATGGGTCCATTCTCTTATAGAAAGTTTGCAGCTTCCAGTACGCATGACGCGACAATATTTGCTCTATTTCGCGAATCTTCCTCTTTCCTCTTTTGGTGCAGACGCTTTCCCGCCATTTCTCGCTGACGAATTATACGGGTTTCCTATTCATAGCACCTTGACCGGTAAAGGACCACGTTGGTTCAAAGCCGCTTCACACAACTTTGGGATACCAGTCGAGCCAGAGGAAAACACGCCAATAGAAGACCTGCTGATTAGCCAAATTGCCAAGAGACTGCGCGATCTTTTACCTGCGCTACAACAAGCACCACTTGTTCAGGTTGATTCATGCATGTATGATGTGAGTCTCGACGAAAATTTTATTCTCGATAGCTTAGCTGATGACTCACGTGTCACTTTCGCGACTGGCCTTTCTGGACATGGCTTCAAATTTGGTCTCGTTTTGGGTGAAATTCTTAGTAGTATGGTGCAAGATAGAGAACCGCCAGTGGCAATAGACAGTTTTAAACTTGCACGCTTCACACAAGGTAGTAACAAGAGTGTATTAGAGCATAGCTCGGTTGCGTGAGGGGGTTGGTTGTCCTACATTACCAATCTTTGTCCTCAATATAAATACCATACCTACACCAAGAATGAGCCAGATACCTACGACAAAGGGGATTGCGGCAAGTGCGCCCGAACCAGGGGAGGCAACGGCTGCGATAAAGATGCCAACGGTGATAAGTGTACTTAAAACGGGAAAGACGCCATTACGTAGCCAGTGAAAGCGTTCCCGACGTTTACGCCAGAAAAAGCGTATACACGCGATATTGACCAGGATATAGATGAGGATCACGAAAATCGCGTCAAGAGTGCCGAAGAAGGCAAAGGCGTTGATTGGAGTCAGGAAGATACCTAGCACAATGCCGCTTATCAGACCAATTGTACATAGGAATGTTACGGCACCAACGGGCGTTTGACGTGTGGGATGCGTCCACGAAATCCAGCGTGGCAGGAGACCATCACGTCCGACCGCATAGAGAATACGCGCCCCACCGTTGATAATAGCGAGTGCCGCCCCAAAGAACGAGAAGACGCCAACAAGATCAATCAATGCAACAAAGACACCACCACCCATGTTACGGCTGATGGTATCGAACGGCGCTGCATCGTTAGCATAACCCGTGACCATGTTGTTTACACCATAGCCAATTGTCGCAACATAGGCCATCAGAATGTAGAAGAGGCCAACCACAATCATTGAACCAAACACGGCACGTGGAATATTGCGGTGCGGGTTGCGCGTCTCCTCACCGAGTGCCGCCGCCGTTTCAAAACCAATAAAACTGAGAATCGCCAGCACAACACCAATCGCAAGATCGCCATTCTTTGGTAACAGGCTTCCCGTCAATGGAGCCGTTGTCAATCCACCCTGACCGCCAACATGAAGCAGCACGATTATAGCGAGAATAAGACAAACGCCAATCTCGAAGGTAAGGAATGTCAGGTCGATAGTAAGCGATTGACGAATGCCAATATAACAAAGGGCAAAGACAATTCCCGTGGCGGCAACAAACCAGAAGGTCCAATGCAGGTTGAGACCAAACCAGCGATAGACCAGCACCTGCAAATTCGCACTCATCAAAATAAAGGAATAGGGTGCGCCAAGTGCAACCGCGATCAGTCCAATCCAGCCCGTGAGAAAGCCCCAACGCGGCCCAAGTCCTTCAGTTACAAAGGTATAGGCCGAGCCACTTGACGGTAGTTCGCGCGACATCTCGCTATACTGATTTGCCATCAACAGCGCGACCACAAAACCGATAACGTAACATAATGGTAGCGCGGCCCCAACCAGACCCGCCTGCGGAATGGTGTTGAAAAAGATGGATGCGGCAGGTGACATGACAGCCACAGAAATAACAATTGCATGGCGTAGGCCGAGGGTACCACTACGGAGCATAGTACCCGTTGTCGCAAGAGTATCTTTCGCCTCAAGGGGAGACGCTTCATTCATGAATATGTGCCTTTCAATGGTAAAATATGTGATGATCGTGGTAGTACGGATAGGTGTAGGGACCGATGTATCACATCCTTGTTGGAACATAAATATGTCAGGATATGATACACCGTTTCCACGTTCCCCAACATTCGTGAATGGGAAAAGGACGTGATACATCGGTTCCTACAGACGACGTATCCAAATTAATTTATCAAATCATTTATTCATCGCGTTTGGTAGATACAATACCAACAGCAGCATCCTGTCCATCACTGGAAGGAATTGAACCATTAGCATCAAACAATGTCCTCAGGTAGCTATTGAGGAAGATGCCTTTGGGGTCGAGCGAGGCGCGGATACGACGGAAATCGTGCCAGCGAGGATAGAGTTTTTCCAGGCTATGCGCGGTTTGCGTGTGCATTTTTCCCCAATGTGGACGGCCTTGGTAACGTTGGAAGATGGCTTCGATAGCTTCAAAGTACGCATTGTAGGGCATACCACGATACATATGGACGGCGATATAGGCCGACTCGCGTTGGTAGGCGGGGCTGAGCCAGATGTCGTCGGCATGTACAAAACGGCACTCAACGGGAAAATGAACCTCGAAACGCTCCCGTTCCACACATGCCTCGATCTCGGCTAGCACCGTGCTGAAATGCTCGGCGGGAATGTTATATTCCATCTCTTGAAAACGGACCGCACGTGGCGTAGAGAATAACAGATGACTATAGTTTACTTCGTCAACGGACGCGATACCCTGTGCGGAGATGTTACTGATCGTCTGCGAGAGTTTTGGTTGCATGTGATTCAATTCAGAGAGCAACCAGTATACGCCATTTTCCAGCACGATCTTATTGAAGTTGCCCCACAGCGAACTCTTGCTGGCAGGTTCTGTCGTCTGGTTAAGAAACTTAGTTTGCACCCATTGAGTGTAGGGGAACCAGTAAAACTCAAAATGGTCGTTTTCTTGCTTGTATCGCTCGACATTTGAAATACACTGCTCAAGGCTTTCACGGTGGCTCTTAAAGTGCAAGCGTTTGGCAGGCACGACACGTAGCGTTACTTCCGCGATAATGCCTAATGTGCCAAGCGAGACTTGAGATGCTTTAAAAATATCAGGATTGTGCTCTGCCGAACATGCAAGCCGTTCACCATCAGCCGTAATCAGGGTAAAGCCTTCAACCTGCGTAGCAAGCGAACCATATGCGATACCCGTGCCATGTGTGCCTGTACTGATTGCCCCTGCGATACTTTGCACATTGATGTCACCAAGATTTTCCTGGGCCAGTCCACGCTTAAACAGGTCATCTCCAAGATTTTTGAGCCATGTACCACTCCGCACGGTTACGGTGTTCTGCGCTGTGTTGACATCGGTCACGCCTTGCAGATTCTCTAGTGACATAAGAATATCGTCTGTTTGTACAAGTGGTGTAAAGGAGTGGCCCGCTCCGACAACGCGCACGTGTCGTTCGTCACGTCCATACATTTTCACAAGATGTGCAAGTTCGTCGATGCTGACAGGTTTGACGATCTGACGTGGCGTGGATTTCACGGAACCTGACCAGTTGCTCCATTGTCCATGTGTGATTGTGGTCATATACATAATTCTCCTATCGGTAGGGCAGCAATTCATTGCGCCCAAAGATGAGTTGTGAGGGGTTTACGTCGGGGAAATGAATCATAGCCGACACGTTGCCCTTCCACCACCCCCATCTTTGGGCGCAATGAATTGCTGCCCCTACCGTTTTCATCACAACGAACATATTCATTTGTGGAATTACAACTATATAAAACATTGACCATCACCACGATAGGTCGTGTATTTGCCTTGAATGGTGCCGTCTGAGACGAGCAGGAGATGGGGAAAGCGTTCACAGAGTTCGCCTGCTTTGCCGTGACGCATAAAGATTGGGTCGCCAAGTGTAAGCGGAACGGGGCCTTTATAGCGAATGGGCGTTTGCACTTCACCAGCACCCTCGATTGGGTCAAGGCTGGCACCAGTGGGAAGATAGGGACGCGGCTGCTTTTCTGATCCAGTTCCACCAGAGGCGATATAGCCACCACCAAGACAGGTATAGAGCGATGCCGAAGGACGACGCACAATCTCGATGGCGAAACCCGCGGCTGGTTGGTAATGGAAATCTCGATAGCTATCAAAGAGTGTTGGCGAGTAGAAACCAGAACCGACGGTGATTTCTGTTACGGCTGGCTCTCTACGTGTTGTGTGCAAGCTTCCCGTGCCACCACCATTGACGAAACGTAGCGGGTGCCCATAGGAGGCGATAAGTTCCACGAGGGCTGTACGTCGTGCCACAATTTCACGTAACGAGTAGCGTTTGAGTTGGCGCACAAGCATACTCTTTAATGCCTGACCTGCAACGTTGTCGCCAACACCAGCGATTTGTGCTTCATAACCCATGAGTCCATCAAGCCAGACATGCGATGAGGTCAGGATACGCTCTATCACTGGTCGCACCTGTTCTGGTGTACGCAGGGTTGAACGCCACACACCGAAGTGTAGCCCCGGAAATTGCGTCGCCATGTCGATATCGAGACACAAGGGTAAACGTACCCCATGTGTAATGGCGACCCGCTCGACCTGCTCTACATGCTCGACGCTATCAATCATCAGCGTGATATGCGCTCCCTCTGCGGTCGCACGTGCCACTGCCGCGATATCGTCGGTGTGCCACGTCGGATAGCCAATCAGCAGATCATCAATACCCTGTGAGGCTAAATAGACTGCTTCCAGGGCTGTATAGCTCATCACGCCCTGAAATATTGGGGATGCGGCAAGAATGCGCTTGATGACAGAGACGCTACGCAATGACTTGGAGGCCAGACGAACTTTTTTATCGCCCGCACGCTCCACAATCTCGCGTATGTTTTGCTCTAACAGGTCCAGATCAAGATAGGCAAACGGCATGGGGTAGCCATCGAATACGTCTTTGTAATAGGCATAGTCGCGGATTGGTTCGTGTGTTGGGATGAGCGTTGTACCGTGCTCCTGTTGACTCTGGTCTAGCATAGCAGTTTTCCCTTTTTGACTGATTGTGTCTACAAGTAAGAGTAGAGACTCAACAGTGTGGTAATGAGTACTCGTTATTACTCCTCTTCAGTGTTTGGTAAGGGCTTTGTCGTTAGGATAGGAGCGTTATGGCGGATAATTTCTTACTGTCATTACTATCATTACCATTATTACCGATTATGGTGCAAGCTCGAAGTGTGAGGAGTAGGTTCCTGGCAAGAACTCACTCGTTAGTGAACAGTATACTTGAGATGCGAGGGGAAATCAAGGAAAAGTGGTTGCCCATTTCCTCTAACAATTCTACCACTCATCAAGTGAGTGAAAGAGCAGGTAATACTTGTGCTAATCCACTCATCAGCACACTTGTCACCTGGCTCGCCAGCTCTTCTGGTGGCAAGCCCATCATCTGCTCGTCCCATTGACGGAAACATTGGAAGCCAGTCCCAAAGATAGCCCAACTTGTGACCAAAGCAACAGTTTCCAAATCCACTTGCTGATTCTGTCCAGAGCTGATAACTGTCTTGAAGCCTTGCAAGAGCAGTTCAAAGAGGGCTTCTTGCAGGGTTGTCACCACGAGAGGGATCAGCGACCGATCAGCTGATCTGGTCAACGGGTGTAACTGCGTGAACCATTCAACGACGCTCTGAATGAGCACGTGGAAGGTGCCGAGGGTCCAAGGATTTGAGAGGAGCACCGTACTTGCGACACGCTGCTGAAATTGCTCACGGAGCCAATATTCCAGGATCGCATACTTGTCCTCAAAATGGGTATAAAAGGTGCCTCGATTGACTCTTGCCCGCTCCGTAATATCCTGCACCGTCATCGCATGAAAGCCCTTTTCTGAGAAGAGGTCAGAAAAGGCGTGCAGCAACAGTTGCCGGGTACGTAGGACGCGTGGGTCTTCTCTCTCATGAATCTTTCTCTGTTCCATGTGCTCCTTCGCTTGTTTTCAACAATCTGCTCCATGTGTGGTCTAACCAACAGAAAACCCTCTTTGTCCAATATTTGGATGGGATTCTCTAGTAGTATTGTATCCAACAGGGAGCTATTCAACAACCGTTCTCGGCTCCCTGTACCAACAGACCGAAAACGAAGTGCTCTTCTTCGTCGGAGAGAGGTGCGTGTTCAGAAAGGTTTCGAGACGCGACCGCGACCGACAAGAATGCTTTCGTCTCATTGAGAAGTGTTTTACACTCATAGTTACGATTGGAGAAGAAGTGATGACTCAATATAGTAACCGTCCTCCCGTAGTTCAACCAGCATTGGCACGGGAAATTGCTCCAGGGGTCCTGGTGATTCCTGACCAGTACATTAACCTTGTACCCAATATTGGGATCGTGATCGGCACAGATGCTGTGCTCGTCGTTGAGAGCGGCATGGGGAGAGAAAATGGTCAACGGGTGCTCCAAAAAGCAAGGGAGGTAGCAGGATCGAAGCCACTCTTGTTTACCACGACCCACTTTCACCCCGAACATGCCTTTGGCACTCAAGCCTTTAAAGGGCACGCCATCATCCTGACCAACACCACTCAGGCAGTCGAGATGCAGGAAAAAGGAGTCGCCTACCTGAACATGTTTCGTCATCTAGGTCCCGATGCTAACAAAGCACTTGAAGGGGTAGAGTTGGTGACGCCAGATGAAACTTACCACGGGGAAAAAACTCTTGACTTGGGGGGCAAGCAGGTGGTGCTCCATGAACTGACTGGTGGTCATACCCGTGGCGATCAGATCATTTTTCTCCCACACGAGCAGGTGCTTTTCACGGGCGACCTCGTGGAGAACCACTCATTCCCAATTTTCTCTGATCAGGATGCGAGTCCCAATCGCTGGATTGAGGAACTTGCGTATATGATGCATCTTGCTCCAGCAACAGTGGTTCCAGGGCATGGGGAGCTAGGAAACGTTGAACTGATGCAGGAGTTTCAAGACCTCTTGATCTTTGTTCGCGAGGAAGTGAACCGACGTATCAAGGGGGGACAGACGCTTGATCTCATTGATCAGGAAGCTGCTCGGATCATCAAATCGCGTTACCAAGACTGGGGGAACGACCTATGGATTCCTTTTGAAATCCGAAACGTCTACGCAGAGCTGACAGGAACACCACTGAAATTGCCAACTCTCTTTTAGTAGTACGATAGAGGAACGAGAGGAAAAGGAGGAATCGGACGGAGTGTTGTCTCATCAGCCGTAGTAGTCTGTCAATTCTCATGTGGTAGAACTCCTGTACGGGTCTGATTTCATCACGCTCACTCCTCTGGACCGGATCAGTTCGCCAATGGTGGCGTGGGGGGGGGGGGGGGGGGGGGCCGCGCCCCCCACCAACACAAAACAGAAAAAAAAATAAAAAAAAAAAAAAAAAAA
>CAXTWV010000206.1:8301-9011 GCA_964248005.1 uncultured Ktedonobacteraceae bacterium
CACTACTATACACGGACTCGCGTGGCAAGCCACGCAGTGGCGCATCGTGGTATAGTAGTGACAGGGGCAAGCCCTGTCATGCCCCCGACGACCTGTTGTAGCCTCATATTAATCTCAACAACTCTTATCCTAATGCGTATGGGTGTAATGGAATTAGACTCCTACAATTGACGTTATTAAAGGCAACAATGGTATGTAGTGGGCAGACACCATAAAAGCCGCGTTCGGAAATTTCCTCTTGTAATCGGATAAATAGGTCCTCGAATTGGGTCTCTGTTATCTGGCCTGTACCGATGACGAAATGGCGTATCTGTTGCACAATGGTTGTTGCGTGCTCGACAAATATGCTATGTGCTGGTTTGCCGAGAGACACGTCGAGGTAGCGCGTATCGTTGTGCTTGAGAAGACAGTTTTGGGTACGAAGCCAGTAGCGTATACGTGAAGCGATGCCAAGTTGAGGTGTGAAGCCAGGAGAAAAGGCTCTACCAGCAGAAATCATGGCACTAAGAATGAGCGACGACACGTAATCGCAGGCACGACTACTGGTCAAGGGCAATTCGGCCTCGGTGACAATAATCAGGCCGTTGCGTTTACACAAGTGTGAGACTGCTTGGATGAGGTGTGGAAATTGTGCGACAGAAACTGTACCCGCCAGGAAACGCAGATGAATGAGGTCGAACGAGCCACGTTGAAATACGTACTCAAGGGTA
>CAXTWV010000207.1:0-8987 GCA_964248005.1 uncultured Ktedonobacteraceae bacterium
GCCAACAAGAGGAGGCCATATTTTTTTATGAACATAGTTATTCTTGGGTGTGGGCGCGTCGGTGCGTTACTGGCAATGCAGCTAGATAACGCGGGCCATGCCGTTACGATTGTAGATAGTAGCAATGAGGCGTTTCAACGCCTGGAGCCTGAGTTTAAAGGCGAGAAGGTCACAGGGAACGGCGTTGACGAAGAGGTTTTGCGTCGCGCACGTTTAGAAGATGCCGATGCGTTTATTGCCGTGACCAATGGCGATAATCGCAACATCATGGCAAGTCAAATGGCAAAACAGATTTTCAAAGTCAATAAAGTTCTCTGCCGTATCTATGACCCTCTACGCGAGAGCACCTACAGAGAACTAGGACTGGAAACCTTCTGCCCCACGCTCCTAGGCGCAAACATGCTCTTTGATGCAATCAATGGTAAGCAGCAGGGTAGTGTAGTACCACAAGCAAAAGGATAAGAGGCGCATTCTATGTATATTATTATTGGAGGTGGCGGCGATGTAGGCTACTACCTCGCACGCAACCTGCTCAATCTTGGGCATGAAGTCTTACTGCTTGAGAAGCAGAGTAACCGTCAGCAAACACTTGCCGACGAATTAGGCCCATCGGTTGCCAAAGGTGATGCGTGTGAAGCCAGGACAATGGAAGAAGCGGGCGCAAGACGTGCTGATGTCGTCATCGCGGTTACAGGCGAAGACGAGGATAATCTGGTTATTTGTCAGATGGCAAAACAACGCTTCAACGTCAAACGCACGATTGCTCGCGTGAACAATCCCAAACACGAAGAGTTATTCAAGAAACTGGGCATTAATATTACCGTAAGTCCTACACGCTCCATTCTTGCGCTTATCGAGTCTGAGCTTTCACGTCCCCCATTCCTGATGCTCATGACGCTCAAGAAGGCAGGTCTGGAGATTGTGGAGTTGACGATTGACCCAAAATCAAAGGTCGCCGGCAAACGGCTTTCTGATGTACACCTGCCGCGCAGCTCGAACCTTGCACTGATCATCCGAGGGAATGAACATATTTTTCCTGATGCCAGTACGACATTGATGGCGGACGATGATGTGTATGCACTCGTCAACCAGGATGGAGAAGCAGAACTCCAACGCACCTTTGGTGCGTAAATAGATATCACAAAACGGTGTGTTGCTTGGAAGCAGTGCTTCCAGGCAACACACCGTTTTGTGATATCTATTTTTATTACCGATCAGAAGAGCGGTCGATGGACACAACACGCTTGCCATCGTCAGCTTCTTTCCCTACCTCTACGTGATCTACCTTGCCTATTTCAAGATGCGTTGCTTCATCCGTAACAGTTTGTGAAGTACCACTGGCATTACCACTACCATCTGCTGACGGTCTCAGACTACTACTACTAAGACCTCCATCACTGCCGGGCATACCTGTGCGTCGCCGTCCACGGAATGCGGGTATCGTGGGACGACGCATTTCCCACGGAGCGCGTTTCTTTGCCAGCATCTGGTCAGGCGTTTCACCACGGGCCGAGCGATAGATGCTCGTAATCACGACCCAGACTGCCGCGACAATTGGGGTCGCGATCAACGCGCCGAATGGACCAAACAGTTGCGCAAACACCAGCAACGAAAGAATTGAGGCAACTGGATGTAAACCGACCGCATGTCCGACAATGCGCGGTCCGAGAATGTTACTCTCAAACAACTGAATCACGATGAAGGCGACAGCAACCCACAACGTTCGTGGAAATGGGTCCGGCGAGAGTAAGGAGATGGCAAGTGCAGGCACAGAAGCTAAAGCCGGACCAACCATTGGAATAGTCTCAAACAGAAAGCCTAAGACACCGATAATGATTGCAAACTGCCCTAAACCAGTTATGGCACAGACAACACCCGCCGCCACACCAACAATAGCTGCTAACGTTAGCTGACCACGAATATAATTTCCGACCACACGGTTGAGGGCATCCTCGAATACTAAGACGTGTGACATCTGGCGTTGCGGCACAATGCTGATCATGCTGTCACGAAGACGTTTGCCATCGAGCAGGAAGTAAAAGCTGAGTACACCAACAAGGAAAACGTTTAGAAATGCACTCGTTACAAAGAACACGATGTTTATGGCGTTCGTTGCTGCTAACTGTGCGTATGTCACTGCCTGACCACGGAGTTGATCTATCGCTTGATTGATGGTTGAAGCAGGAATACCCGCTTGTTTTTGTAGAAACGTCTCGAAGCTGTTAAGGTTGGGTAGTTTGTTAAAGTATGTTATAACGGTGCTTGAAAATGCTTGTATTTGCCGAATCAATGAAAAAACAAGTGCGGAGCCAATAGCTCCTATGGCGGCAACCACAATGAGAAAAACGATCAAGGTCGCGACAATGCGCGGCACCTTGTACCTTACAAGCACATTCACGAGAGGTGTGAGCAAAAATGCTACAGCCATTGAGATGAGTAGAATAACAATAATATCAACAAACCGACCGCCAACGATCCACACAGCCCAGAGAATAATACCAATACAGATCGTACTGATAAGAATATCACGTGTCCGTTGCCAATTTGTATGCTCCATGCGTTCTATCCTTTGGACAAACCTGTTCTGCACATTTCATATATATGTTTATAGCCATTACTGGCTATTGTGACAGATTTGCATTAAAAGAACAAGAGGTGTTTGCTCTGATGTTATTTTCGTATGGTCATTTCGTCTACTATGATAAGTACGGAAAATATATGCCTACGGCTTCTTATAAATATAATTTGAAAGAGAATGCTTAATTCATGGATGCCTCTAGCACAACTATAACATTTACACAGCTCTTTATTATCTGGACACTTTTGAGTGTGCTGCTTGTTTGGATACTCCTTTTCGTCTTCCTGGCACTGCGTCCAGATAGGGAAAAGATGGCTGAAGAACCTGCTCCCGTATTTACTATTCAAGCACCTATTGCTCAATCCGTCGTGTCAGTGCCGACACAGGCGCATAGGTATGAACCAGTGAGCGAGGCTGCTCCTTTCGTATAATTTCTTTCTCAACAAAAAAGGTTGTGTCTGGAATGTGTCCAGGCACAACCCTTTTCTTATGTATAGATATACATACTATAGATGAATATTATCGCCAGGACGTGTTGGACGGAACGTGCCATTGTCATTGATAAACACGAAGTGACTGTCTTGGACATTGATAATAACGTCGGGCTTGCCATCTCCATTCACGTCTTTAAAGGTGAGCGTGACCGGTGCTAAATCCTGGTTTGGCCCAATAAGGACAGGACCAATTAGTACTCTCGCTTTGGCACAATCACCAGCTGGACACTCAATGACCTCGACATGACGATTCAGATTCAGGGCTATAAAATGGCTTTTGCTCGCTTTGGAGTCACCATGCCCAACAACATAATCGTATTGTGCTGTACGTGGACGACCATACTTCAAATCGTCCTGTTCGACTTGCCACCAGCCAAGAAATGTTGTCAACAACATCCAGCATAGCAGCATACCAATCATGGCAAGGCCAACATACACCAGCCAGTGAAAATGTCGCCCACTCGTGGCTTTAGGCGACTTCAATAAGCCCGATGTACGTTGCGGTACATCGTCCTCAAAGTCTTCAAGAGGCCGTCTTTTGGCAGGTTGCACGGTTGGCATACTCTGCGTCACCATACGGCGTGGTGATTGCGGTTGCACTATGGGTACATTCTGCGTTACAGCGCGACGCGGCGTTTGGAGCGCGGGCATACTCTGCGTCGCAGTACGCCGTGGTGGAATCGTGTTTCCGCCTGTGCGTCCTGGGTTTGACGATGTACGATGTTCACGTTGTGACGACATTTGTACGTCTGCGGTGCGTCCAGTTTCTGTTTTCACATCATTCTGATAGCGACGTGCGCTCGTCGGCATACGCGAAGGCCAAACGTCATCGTATTCTTCATCTTCGTCGGGTCGTGGACCTCGCGTGTTTGCAACGTCTCCTGAACGACGCTGCGAATAGTTCTGCTTTACTCCTGGTGTGTGACTCTGTTGATCCACATTGTCACCGTCCTCTCTAAAGGGGGATTTTTTGAGAGTTTTTAGAACCTATGTTCTAGTGGATTACTATGTTCAAGCATACACTAGAACAACGTATCTGTCAATGAGTTTTAGAACAAATGTTTCATACGAATAAAAAATTTCTTATTTGGAAGAATAAGCCATTCCGCCACCATATAGTTGTGCTACGGAAGGGGATAATTGTTGCCACCCATCATACGTCTACCGTTGTTCGTTAGAAAAACTCCCTACTTTCCACTGTTTGTTCGTAATGAGTCGTAATAGTAATTGGTCCTAGTCTCTTGGAATATGACGCGATAATAGAGTAGTATTAACCTATAGAAGGGTGCGTCATGCATAGAGGATTTCGTGTCTTGTATCCCTTACTATCTGAAGAAAAAGAGAAAAAGGGACACTACTCATTTGACCACTACATTCATCAAAACGTACTATTTTATGCATTTGTAACATACAGTTTTTCTTGTAGTGGAAAATGAGAAGAATGGGTACTTTATGCCCATAAATCCTCTTGCGTTGTACTCGTACTTTTCGGTTGTTTCCGTATTGGAGGACGCTTCTCGCGAAGTTTTACAGGCTTTGCAGCAGGAGCCAACGCTACTTGCTCCTCTACATCTTGCGGTTGCGCTTCGACCAGTTCGACACGTGCATCAAAAATAGAATCACGACGCACCTGTACCTCTGACCACATACTTATCATTGCCTCAAGTGTCTCATCTTCACATGCTCGCAGCACGTCCTCGTGCGTTCTCAGTGTTTGGAATGCGTCTACAAGTACGACTGAACGTGTCACATGCATCCATGCCAGAAAAGATTGCTGTACATATGTCATCCATGAACGTGTATATAGACCAATACCAGCAGAGAACTTCACTGCGCCATCGACAATATCCTCAACCGCCTGTTGCAGTTCGGAGCGACGATAGCAGTGCAGCATCTCGGCACACTCATGTTCGTTCAGGAAACCATCTCGTTGTATCCGCTCACGAACTGCCATAACATCAATAGAAGCCAATCGCTCGGCAAAATCATCGTACTGAGTACGCAATACAGCAAGTACATCCGTTGCGGAAAGCTGTCCCTCGTAGAAGACAACCGGAAACGTTGAAAGAATACTCGAAAAAGCATCTTTAGCGTCTCTAGGAAGAGCAAGCACGAGGTCACGTCGGTCTTGTAGTTGTAGCAGTTTTTGCAGTTTACGCTCTCGATAGGCAGGCGTCCAAAAACCGAGTATCTCAACATAGATACGCTGGTGTGAACGAGTTACGGCGAAATCAGGAATGAAAATACTGCGGTCCAGCAATAAAGGCTCAGGCTCACGCTCTAACAGCCAGCCATCAACACCCTGACTCTTTGCGAGAGCAGTGAATGCCTCCGCGAATGACTGCTCTATGCTGCTATCGAAAATGTGCGTCTCTTCGGTTTGTTCATGTATCCGCTGCTCTCCCTCATGCTTCTGCTCAACCTGTGGAAGCAAGTTCAAAAGCGCGGCATCCATCTTGAAGACATAGGAACGTTGCAAAAAATGTACTGTCGCGTGTGCCTCTACAATAGCATTGGCAAGCGATGGCTTCTTGGCTTTCCGTGGCGTCTCGGCACGTGCAATACCATAGCCCATTAAAATGCGACAAAGACGCGCCAACCGTAAGCCATACTGTTGCGCGGCTCCCGTTACCTCCTGCGGCCCATAGAGTGTCAAAGACAACAAGGGTGCCATGCCCGGCAATGTTTGTTCATAGGCCAGATCGTAATAGACGCCCATCTTGCGTGCGATATAACAGAGCCGCTTTATCACAGCACCTACACCAGTAGAAAGCTGACTTTTGCTGAACGCGTTGCAGTCAATCAAAAAATGTACACTTGACGCGTTACATAAAGCGGCCTCAAATGCCCACTGGTTATACAGCGTTGCGACCTCCTGTGGCGTAGGAGGTGTTGAGGTCGTGCGTACCAGATGAGCTTCATCATCGGTATCCATTGTTAGCAAATACTCTAGTTCACTTACAGGAAGCGCGTACTGCTCAGCAAACGCCTCTAACGCGTGGCTACGTGTGGAAATATCAAGGAAACCATGATAATATTCATTGACATAGTTATAGAGTGCTAGACGAAGCTGTATCGGTGAAGAAAGCTCCGCAAGGTCAGATTGTTTGCTCACTACCTGCACAGCCTCAGTCCACTCGCGCTGTTGCCATGTATACCAATGACTCAATGTAGCAAGGAGACAATGGGCAAGGCGGTAGTCGCCAATACAAGCGCGGGCATCATCGAGCGAAAACAGGCGTTGTGGTTGACCAAGCAAGCGTTCATAATATATAATAAGCTGCGCTATCTCTTGTGTTAGTTCGCCTATTTGTAAGAAGTGAAGCGAGACAGTAAGTTCATTCTGCTGCCGTCGTACTGATTTTTTGATATCTTGTAGACTAAAACGCAATGGGATACCTTCGTTCTGGTGTTTTTCTCTTATTATACTATTCTCTACTCCTATTATAAATGCGGAAATTTCGCCAACATCATAATGTACAGGTAGGATAGACCTCCTAAAGCATTGAATGTGTAACTTATTTCTGGTATTGTAGTGTTGGAATACTACAAGAGACCCGACCAATTCTCTATTGGTGCCTTGGAGGATGTATGAGTACGGTTCCACAAAAGTTAGGGAAATACGAACTGCGGCAGTCGTTGGGTCGGGGCAATGTCGGTGAGGTATGGCACGGCTACGACATACAAGAGAAGCGCGACGTTGTGGTAAAAGTGCTTCACACCGACCTACAAGCTGACCCAAACTTTATGAAACGCTTCACGACCGAAGGTCAGAAGATTGTGTCACTCCGTCATGACAATATTGTACCTGTCTACGATGTTGCCATTGCACACGAGGAGCAAGCAACAAGTACCACCGCATATATTGCATCAGCATATGTGGAAGGACAAACGCTAGAGAAGTATATAGCGGGAGCACACACAAAAGGCACGTTGCTCTCACTGCAAGATATTGTCTATCTCTTCACCAGTCTGGGTGTTGCCATTGATTATGCACATCAGCAGGGTGTCATTCACGGCAATATCAAGCCGAGTAATATTCTTCTCGACCAGCAGCATACGGGCCGTTTCTCCTCTGGAGAACCAATGCTGACTGATTTTGGTCTTCCGCTCCTCCTTGGTGATACCGCCAGTATTGGTACGCCACACTACATGTCGCCAGAACAAGCAAGAGGTGATACGCCAAACAACCGTAGCGATATTTATGCATTAGGCGTCATTCTCTATGAGTTATGTACTGGAACGAAGCCATTCCGCGATGAAAGCTCGGTTGCTGTGATGATGCAGCATATGAATACACTACCAACGCCACCATTGCTGATTAACGCGCAACTTCCACCGGCATTATCTGAAGTTATTCTTCGAGCGATGGCAAAGGATACAGCGACACGTTATGCGATGGCATCATTGCTCGCGACGGCTATCGCGGATGCATGTTCTATTCGTTCAACCATCACGCTCCCACAAATTGCTCTTGCGGAAGAAGAAAGTGCGTATCACGCGTCACATGGTCAATATAGCTCGTTTCTTGGCGTCTCACAGCCAACAGGCCCAACTCATCCGGTGACACCATCAACACCACGTATCTATACAAAGCCAAGAACGCCTATTCCTGCCGCCACGACAAGTGGGCCACTCGTAACAAATGTTTCAGAAAAACAGCGCATTATCACACCTACACCCGCTCCCATCACAAGGAAGATACCAACACCACTTCCATCCAGTACATTGCCAACGCATACGGTACCACAACCAGCACGTTCAACATTCGGAACAGAAAAAACGACTCAACCTTCCATAGTCACACAAGCTTATGCCCCAGCTGCATCCTCACAGGCATTCCCTAACACGCAGTTTCCATCGGCAACGCGTAGCAAACATTCGCGTATTACTGATTTACCGATGTATGCAGTACTTGCTATCTTCGCTCTTGTTTTACTTATCGCCACAGGAGTTATTGGGAGCGTTTTGTTAAACTCAAAGAGCACAGATTCATCGGCAGTGGTAGGTCACGTATTTTTTCAAGATGACGCGCTAGGACACGCTGACGCGTTACGTCTCGACATCCAAAATGTTACGGCACCTTCGCAAAATAAGGTGTATCAAGCATGGTTACAAGACAACAATCATCATACACTACCACTTGGGCCACTGACACTCAGCAACGATACCGCTACACTACTTTATGCAGGAAACGCCAAGCACACCAATTTGCTTTCGCTCATGCAAGGGATTTTTGTGACTACTGAGAACGCAGGCAAAACACTCTCCGCTCCAACAGGTGATGTGGTGTACAGGGCAACGCTCGATACAGCATCCTTTCAATATGTAAAGAATATTTTGTATCACACACCTAACTTTCCCGCCGATACCAGTGTTATTGTGGGCATGTTCGAGACCATTAAGTCTATCAACGACAAAGCTGGTAGCCTTGTGGACAGTATTCAGGGAACTCATGACTATGCTCTTGCAAAACGTCAGGCGACGCGCATTATAGAACTGATTGATGGCACGCAATATGCCAAAACATCTGGTGACTTGCCCAAAGGTATGCGGAGCGAGGTCTATGCGAAAGTAGGCTTGCTCTCTTCTCCCACACAATCAGGCTATATTGACACGCTGGCAACACAACTGGATAAGCTACAGCAGGCAGCACCGAATGATGCGACCCTGCAACAACATATCCAAAATGTCAAAAGCGCGGTCACTGATCTACGCGACTGGATACAAAACTTGCGGACCTACGATGCACCGCTTGTAAAAACAACCGCTATAGCCAATCCTGCCCTCCTAAGTAATGCGTTACAAGTGAGACAGTTCGCGAGCGATGCCTATACAGGTCGCATTGTTCCACCGAATGACAGTCCAAGCCCAACGCTCGGTTCAGCAGGTGCCTATCAAGCATATGTAGAGTG
>CAXTWV010000208.1:0-4003 GCA_964248005.1 uncultured Ktedonobacteraceae bacterium
AATTAGGCATATGTAGGAACCGATTGATCGCGTCCTTGTCGGCGTCTCGATTGCGACAAGGACGCGATCAATCGGTCCCTACACGCGAACTGGGCCGCTTGCAGTCCACCACGTAAGCAAACTTGTTTCAGTTTCGTAGGAGGCACGAGCGGCAGAAAATTGTTGCTCGATGTAATGTTTGCCGCTACGCACCACAGTATGCTCATTCTCCAATGGCGGCCCGAAGTTCCAGCCACGCTGATAACGGGCACGTAACCAGCTTTGCTCAATGGCGGCGTGTTCGTTGATGACAATCGTTTTGCATACATTCCAGACCTGCCGATCATCTTCGTTAAACGCAAGCGGCGTGACAGGATGTGATGGTGGAGGTGGTGGAGGTGTTCCTCCGACAGTAGGAAGCGGAGTATATATAATTGTATTGGCGTAGGGCGCATAAGTATCGTAGTACCAGAACCCAATGTACCCATAGCCGTGCATTTTGTCGATGAAATCCGCAATTTGCGCAGCTGCCACACCTCGTTCTAGCGAGATGATGGGGAGGATAGGTTTCAAGCCGTTCTGCCCCTGATTTCGCGCTTGCTGGTCGAAGTATTGCCATTGCGGGTAGACATACTCTATCGCGGACTGTGCGATGCCGTTCCATTCCGCGAAATAGACCTGTGGCAGCCATGCATCCATAAAGGGATTGAGCGAGAGCAGAGGAACAGGATGATCCAACGGATTTGCATAGAGTGTGGGCATCCAGAGACCATTGAAGAGTGTACGTACCTGCTGCCCAAAGCTCTCGGCACTGGCGTATTGCCCCATATACTCGTCTTCAATATCTGGAATGACTGCGCCAAAGATGTTACCTATCGCTGCAGATAGGTGTGCTTCATCCGTGATTTGTGTCGCGCCAAAGCGTGGTCCATAGCAATAATGATAGGGTACAACATGTAGGCCGTGTGATGTTGCGACCTGCTTGAGCATTTGTAAGCTAGCATCATCATACCAACGGTTTGTGCCATCAGCGACCTTCGGGTGCAGTCCCTGCACATTCCATGCCACAGCCTGGAGACAGACTTGTTCCCATTGTTCGCGTGTGAATTGCTGTAGCCCAAACCACAGCCAGCGTCCAGTCATCAGCGAGGGGAAATGCGACGTTTCGTTCATAGGAGGAAGTGTCCTTTCGTTGTGAGGAGGGAAAGAGAGGAAGGTGTTAATCGAGGAAAAGAGATTACATGAGTAAGAATAACACATAATAAGCCAAAAATCAATACTGCTCGGTTGTTTATGTAACTGTAGGGGCCTAATTCATTACACCCTATTAGCGATTGACCATGTTGGAGGAAGGTTGGAACGCAGGTTCATGTCCTGTGACGTTGTGCGTCGCCAACAGGGTGTAATGAATTAGACCCCTACAATTATTCGCATTGTTCCCTTGTACATGACCTATCCCTATGGTATAATACAGTTCGGGCGAGGACAAGAGTCCCCGCCCGAACTTGTGTGAGGAAACAATTTCATTATGGATATTACATGGCTAGGCCACTCTTGTTTTCAGATACGTGGCAAAAATGTGACACTCGTCACCGACCCCTTTTCTCCTCAGTACGGCGATACGGCGCGACTGAGTAAGACCAACGCCTCTATCATCACTGTCAGCCACAATTCCCCTGGACATAATTATGTTGAGGGGATTCCAGGTGTCAATGGCAAGTCACCACGGGTTGTGCGCAGCCCCGGCGAGTATGAAATCAGCGATGTGCTGATCACAGGCGTCGCGTCCTTCCACGACAACAAGCATGGTCAGGATCACGGACGCAATACCATCTATATCATTCACATCGACGATATCGCGATATGTCATTTAGGTGACTTGGGACATACTCTACAAGAAGAACAGCTTGAAGAGGTTGCCGATGCCGATGTCCTCTTGTTGCCTATCAGTGGACAGCATGGTATCAATGTCTCGCAGGCCGTTGAGATTATTGGACAGGTAGAGCCACGTATCGTCATTCCAATGCACTATCGTCCAGTCATGCCGGATGAAACGAGTGAGGAACAGGTGAACCCACTTGACAAATTCTGTCGCGAAATGGGTGTCGATAAAAACAACGTTCAACCAAAATTTACTCTTACGCGTAATACCTTAACAAGCGCACCTTCTGAACTCCAAATAATCCTGCTTTCGCCGCGTTAGCCACGGAAGCAGGATTTTTTACGTATTCAGAAAGAACGAGGTTTTTCTTAAAACATCGTGCGTAAGCATTGATGTAGGCACGACGGCAAGGCTCCGAGTGCAGGAGGATTTTTTTATGTCAAAATTTATCTTTGTTACTGGTGGTGTGGCTTCTTCTGTGGGAAAAGGTATCACGGTCGCATCGCTGGGTCGTCTCCTCAAAAATCGTGGAGTCTCCGTCTCGCTCATGAAATTGGACCCCTACATCAATGTTGATCCGGGTACCATGTCGCCATATCAGCATGGCGAAGTCTTCGTCACTGATGATGGAGCCGAGACGGATCTGGACCTGGGACATTATGAACGCTTTACCGACGAGCCTGCGTATCAGGCCAACAATGTCACAACGGGTCAGGTCTATGCCTCTGTGATTGGTAAAGAGCGACGCGGCGAATATCTTGGCGGCACGATTCAGGTCATTCCTCATATCACCAACGAGATTAAAGACCGTATTCATGCGGTAGCGCGTCGCTCTGACGCGGATGTGGTGATTGTCGAGGTTGGTGGCACCGTAGGCGACATAGAGGGCGAACCGTTCTTAGAGGCGATTCGTCAGATGCGGAAAGATGTCGGACGGCGCGATGTACTCTATCTCCATGTTACATTGCTCCCCTATCTTGGTTCTACAAAGGAACTCAAGACAAAACCAACACAGCATAGCGTGAAAGAGCTGCTGCGTGTTGGTATTCAGCCCGATGTCATCATGTGTCGCTCAGATTATCCTATGACGGATGATTTGCGTGATAAAATCGCGCTGTTCTGCAATATTGAGACGGCTGCTGTGATTCCGATGTTGACCGCGGACACGATTTATGAAGTGCCACTTATCTTAGAAGAGGCTGGGCTTGGTGAATTTCTAGTCAACGAACTGCGTCTGAAACGGCAGGAAGCCCAGATGCAGGAATGGAAGGCTCTTGTCGAGAAGATCAAGAGTCCACGCCCGGAGATCACAATTGGGCTGGTCGGCAAATATGTTGAACTACATGATGCCTACATGTCGGTCGCGGAGTCACTGAACCATGCAGGCTGGTTTCATGATGTCGATGTACGTATCAAGTGGATTAACTCCGAGGCCCTTGAGCAAATGGGTGAGGGCTATACGGAGGTCCTTGAGGATGTGGCGGGCATCGTGGTACCTGGCGGTTTCGGGCACCGTGGCATCGAAGGCAAAATCAAGGCGGCAAGCTTTGCGCGTCGTAAGAACATTCCTTATCTCGGTTTGTGCCTCGGTATGCAAGTTGCCGTGGTTGAGTTTGCGCGTAACGTGCTGAGTCTTGCCGACGCCAATAGCACCGAGTTCGATCAGCAGACGACTAACCCTGTTATCGACCTTATGCTCACGCAACGACAGATCGCCGATAAAGGTGGCACCATGCGCCTCGGTAACTGGGTATGTTGCTTAACGGCTGGCACTAAAGCGTATCAGGCATATGGTGAGCCTATCGTGTTTGAGCGTCACCGCCACCGTTACGAGTTCAATAATGAGTATCGTAAACGCATGGAGAGTCACGGTCTCATCGTAAGTGGGCGTTCAGCCGATAACAGTCTCGTTGAGGTTATCGAGTTAGCCAATCATCCATGGTTTGTCGCTTCGCAGTTCCATCCAGAATTTAAGAGCCGTCCAACACATCCACATCCACTCTTCCGTGATTTTATCGGTGCAAGTATTCAGCAGATGCAGCAGCAAAAGAAACCAAGCGAAGGGACATCTGTAGGGGTGTAATTTTTTTAAAACAACTTAGAGGGGGAAAGGGGGAACGAGGGGGTTTAAAATTTAAACCA
>CAXTWV010000208.1:4013-5001 GCA_964248005.1 uncultured Ktedonobacteraceae bacterium
AAGCTAAGGGACATCTGTAGGGGTCTAATTTATTACACCCTCGTTCCGCTTGATAGGCGGAACGAGGGTGTAATAAATTAGACCCCTACGAAAGTTTGTAGGCGATGCTGGCATCGAGTGCTTGTAGCACATGTACAATGTCTTCACAGACCTCGACGAGTACCTGTGGTGCCCAATCTTCAGGGCGCGGCATGTCAGGCTCATGAAGTTCGCCCGTGACTGGATCAAAACCATCAATGCGTAAATCTGAAGGATGCATACCAAAGGGGTATGACTCTTCCTTGATGAGACCTTCCATACCGAGTGGATGCCAGATAGGGAGTTCCACATGCTGTTGGAGGCTCAATGTGTCAGGTTGTAAGTGGTTTTCATGCAATACCATACTAACAGAAGGACGTGCTTCAAGGGTACGCTGACTGTTCTCGCTTGCACGTAGTTTGAGTAGATGCATGAGTGAGAGCAGTTTTTCCTCCGTTGGTAACACACCATTCAACGCAAGCGAGTACGAGAGATCGAGTACCAACGGTGGAATCTCAGCGAGGTGCAGGTGTGGGCAGTCGTCTCTTGGTGCCTCATGGAAAAAGCTACAGATACCCACAGGACCCTCAAGGGAGATCACAGTATCAAGAGCACCCCATGTATAGGAGAGGACGCAAGAACTACGATTCTGCACATCCTCACAACTACCTGTGTGACATGTACAGGCAAATTCACGTTCCAGCGTGCGCGTGTTGCTCCAATATTCGGGATGCGCCGACAACCCATTGGTTTTTGCCGCCTGAAGAAACGAGGCGGTCATGTCCTCAAATGTAAACAAAGCTTTGCTCCTGGCCGTTCATTTTGAAAAGCACACAACCTTCTAGCATTCTCGTTCACGGCGTGTTCTTATATTACCCGTAAGGGAGAGTAGTGTCAATAGAATAAAGCGGGAAGTAGACGACTAAAAAAAGTTTACCCCACAAAAAAACGCGGGTGTTGTGGGGGGGAC
>CAXTWV010000208.1:5011-8089 GCA_964248005.1 uncultured Ktedonobacteraceae bacterium
CACCCCAACTACACAGCGTGTAGTTGGGGTGAACCCTTGTAGTCGTCTACTTCCCGCACATGTCTCTTTACTTAGAAGGACATGGGGCGAATCGAGAGGATGGTATAGGTTGTGATACCACCAGGAGTTGAAACGTTCACCTGATCCCCCTCTTTATGACCCATTAATGCCTTACCAACAGGCGCTTGATCAGAGATAAGACCAGCTTTCACGTCCGCTTCAAAGGTCTCGACCATTTTGAAATTCCGTTTTGTGCCACTATCCGTCTCAACCTCAACTTGCATGCCGATACGGACCGTATAGGGTCCCTCGGTCACACCATGCATATCGGGAGACATGATCTCAGCGACGGAGAGCAGTTGCTGCAACTGTATGATCTCGCCTTCAACCTTTGACTGCTGATCTTTGGCATCCTCGTAAGAGCCACTCTCGCTGATATCACCGTCCTCTTTTGCCTCGTGAATGTAGTCCGCGACTTCTTTACGTCTCACGTTGATTAAGTACTCTAAGCGTTCCTTCTTCTTGGCAAAGCCTTCCGGTGTCAACCGATAAATCTTGCGCTCCGACTTGGCATCACTCTGCCCACCAATACTCATTGAAAAACTCCTCCCTGGTCGTGAGGTCCTTGATCTCTTCTATTGGCCTCTTCCAGATACTTCTCGTTCTTAACCTCACCGTCACCGCGACGATGAGTGATACACCCATTCCTCACAATCCATTTCCCCACGTTCTATAGTGTGCGGTACCTCTCCACCTGGTTGTATTCCTCATCCACTTCACGCACTCTTTACCCTCACTTATTTATTCTTCATAATTAAAATTATCAAGCAATTTTCTGGAAAAGAGGATACTCAATACTTTTTTAGTATTTATAGTTAGATGTACGTTTTATTCTGTCCGTGGTTGGAAATTTTCTTTTTTATGTCAAACAGAGGTGACATGGTTTCCACGTCTTCCGTGGTAGCGAAGCACGGGGTGCGTGCATGACCGTGATTATACGTTGTGTATCCCCGAACGTCAAGAGAAAAACAGGCGAATTTTTAGTATTGTACAGTATTTCGCCTATTTTCTTCTCGTTCTGGGCCACCACTTATATCCAGCACGTTCCTCTTGCAAGCATGTTAGTATTCTTTTCAGCTAGCAATAAAGCGGAAAAGCTTCGTCCCACAGACAGGACAAGTACCCGTTTTCGCACTTCGTCCATTTTTAGTTGTGGTATCAGTAGGGTCCCGCATTATACGCTTTTCCTTACACTTGACACAATATGCCTCAACCTGTTCGTCTTTCATCGTGTTCTCCTCCGTAGATACGTTCTCATATTCTTTAGTATAAGCCGGTACTGCAAGTCCTACCCATTGCCGAAGTTGCGCTACAACTTCCGCTGGTTGCTCTTGATGGGGCCGTAATCCTGCTCCCTGTATCAACACTTCTTGTATAGCATCATTCGTGGTGTAGAACTCCGCAGCCGACTCATCAGCTGAAGTGGCATTCGCACCCCAGATCAAAAGCGTTGGAATGCTTAATGTCTCTACATAGCGTGACGCGTCCAGCAACAACTGCCCAGAAAGAAACGCGATTGCGGCGTATTGAGCACCAAGTTGATGCGCAGAGGCATAAACGTAATGCAGTTCGCTCTCCGATACAACATGCGATTGCTTTTGACGCGCAATGACACCACGTAAGATGATACGCATCGTGAGAAAAGCATAGACGCTTAGTCTAATGAATGGCTGTCGCAGAGCGAGTGTCACGCTATCTTGTCGTTGATGGTCAGCAAATAATGCATGAGGCGAGAGCAAAACCAGACGCTCACAAAGTTGTGGTTGTGTGCTCGCTAGTGCAATGCCATAGTTGCAACTTAGCCCACTTGCGATCATTATAGCAGGCTGTAGTACTACCTGTGTGAGAAAATCCTGACACAATGTCGTATATGTTTCACCAGTATAGTCTGTGTTTGGTCGATCAGAAAGGCCGAACCCAAGTAAATCAAGTGCATAGACATGATAGTATTGCGCGAGTTGCTCAGCTAACTCACAGAACTCATAGGATGAAGCACCGATCTCTGGTGTGTGCAACACAACTAGAGGGGGAGCATCTGCTTTACCAAGTACTTTATAGAAGATATGTCCGTGCGTCCACTTAAATAGATGGAATTCGCCTGGAAGCATACTTTCTAATGGTTGTGGCGTTTTCAGTAGATAGCGCAAAACGATGAGCAAGGCACTAAGAATACTGATGCCAAGTACACGAACAACAGTCAAAAGCAAAAATCCTTGCTTACGCATACAAGCCTTCTCTCTATGTTTTAGAACAAATATACAAGTCAGTATAGCATAGTTACTGGTGTACGTGCTATACGTTATGGAAACTACACTAGACGCAAAAGATAGAGAAATATCAATATAGGTCTTGTTCATTTAGATAGAACATAACGATAGTCTGTAAAGAATGAATGTAGGAATAAGGTATACAAGAGCCTGCGTGAGAGCAGGGGAGCGACCATGCGCGTCATTTACACAATAAACGAGATGATTGAAACTGCTCGCGGCTGGCTTGCGGCGGGAGCGGTTGGTTTTGTACCGACAACAGGAAATCTGCATGCGGGCCATCTGGCACTTATAAAAGCGGCACAGGAGGAGTGCTCGATTAGCATTGTAAGCATCTTTGTGAATCCGTTACAATTTGCCTCATCAGAAGAACTTGCGCAGGTTCCACGGACGCTTGCACGTGATCTTCAATTGTTAAGAGGTGCGCACGTCGATGTTGTTTTTGTGCCACGTGCCGAGGACATGTATCCACCGACCTTCTCTACTTATATAACGCCCACCATCACAAGAATGGAACGCTTTCAGCCGATAAATGCTCAGAGTAACGCTCCTACATACATATACGGCTTTGCGACTGGAATCACCAAACTTTTTCAGATTGTGCGACCCGATGTGGCCTATTTTCGGCAAGAAGCCACACCTGAAGTTGCCATCGTACAAAAATTGGTGCAGGACCTGAATATTGACGTTGCACTACGTATTCTGCCTGAAAATGGTGTATAACGGTCTGTCAATTGTGTTGTGGGGCGGG
>CAXTWV010000208.1:8099-8967 GCA_964248005.1 uncultured Ktedonobacteraceae bacterium
TTTTTTTTTTGTTCTCTTTTTTTCCCGTCGTCACCCCTCAAAAAAAAAAAATTGACAGACCGCAATCCATTCTTGCTAGCAATTTCAGGAAAACGATTCTATAATGGGGACGTGAAAGAAAACTCAGTGTAGGGCGTTTTTTGCGATATACACCACATTACCACAAAGGGGTGCTAGCATGTCTGGTATTATCATCTCGCTCTTGCTCATAGCTGTTATAGGCTATTTATGGGGTTCGATTCCTTCAGGCTACTGGATGGGCAAGCTTCTGCGTGGCAAAGATTTCGATATTCGCGATTATGGGAGCAAGAAGACAGGCGCGACCAATGTACGCCGCACACTTGGTAATGGAGCCGCAATCGTTGTCCTCATCATTGACCTTTCTAAAGGTATTGGTCCCGCACTCCTCGCACGGTCTGTACCCGCATTAAATGGGGCTGGATGGGGCATCATGGTGGCAGGGATAACGGCATTGCTGGGACATTGTTATCCGATATTTATTGGCTTTCGTGGTGGACGTGGTGTCTTGACGGGTGCGGGTGCGACACTTGTTATGTCCCCCTTGATTTTCTTGATTGCCGCAGTTGTAGCGATAGGCACAATAGCGATCTCGCGCTATGTCTCGCTTGGCTCCATACTAGGCGCACTTACCATCATGCTATGTGGCATTATTTTCCGCATCCTCGGTTGGGTCAGCACGCCAGAGACTATTTTTCTCATCGCTGGTCCTGCGTTCGTCATTCTGTTGCATTATGATAACATTGGAAGATTGCTCGCTGGCAAAGAGCGGAAATTAGGCCAAAAAGAGGCTATTCCTGATAATGCAACCACGCCTTCGCACGCATAAAAGACCCCTGTAGGGACCGAT
>CAXTWV010000209.1:0-4058 GCA_964248005.1 uncultured Ktedonobacteraceae bacterium
TCGGAGCAGGACCTTGACTACGAGAACGTCACCTTTCCGTCCCGCGACGGCGTCCCATTGGAGGGCTGGTTCATTCCATCTGCCGGATCCGACAAGCTGATCATCGCCAACCACCCGATGGGGTTCAGCCGATCCGGGATGCCCACGCAGTTCGAGCCGTGGCACTCGGAGTGGGCACCTAGCGGGAACGGCTTCGAGGTCAACTTCATCCCGGACTACAAGATTCTCCATGATGCTGGATACAACGTCCTGACCTATGACCTGCGTAACTTGGGTCTCAGTGGCGCAGCGAATGGCAGCATCGCATCCAGTGGCATCTTCGAGGCGCGTGATGTCGTCGGCTCGCTGCAATATGCACACAGCCGCAAGGACATGCGAGACATGACGGTTGGCCTCTTTAGCCGCTGCCTGGGCTGCAACTCCACCTTCTCGGCGATGACGCAGTTTCCTGAGGCGTTCAACGATGTACGGTGCCTAGTTGGATGCCAGCCCGTGTCCACGCAGATCATTGCCCCGCGTCAACTGGCCCTAGCGGGAGTTCCAGCCGACCGCATCGACATCAAGGACCTGGAACAGCGCATCGTGTTACGCACAGGCATTGGGTTTGCACCGAGAGACCCAAGGGAGTGGGCGAAGCATGTCCGTGTCCCCACGTTCCTCTACCAAGTACACGACGACGTGCTGACGCAGCCGAGCGATGTGCAAACTATGTTCGACAACATTCCCATCGCCGAGAAGCACCTTCAGTGGATCTACGACACCTCGGCCCGCTGGGACGGCTATCTTGAGTTCCAGCGCCGCCCGCAGCCAATGCTGGAGTGGTTCGAGCAGTACATGTCCTGATCAGATCCCTTCTGTGGGTCGCCTCGCCTCCGACGGGCGGATATCCAAGTTAGCCATAAGACCTCCAAAACGGGACAACGCATACGCCGTTTCGGAGGCCAACGGCTACGATAGCGTGAGACCATCTCACCAATGACTGGCTCTCCTCGCAAAAGACAACGAAGTTATCGAAGTCTTCCACAAGGAAAGCCAAACTTTTTGTCCAGGATAACTACACAGCCCCAGTGTTGCGCATGAGGCCACCGTCGATGAAGAAGGTCGAGCCAGTTACATACGATGCGGCATCAGATGCGAGGTAGACGGCGAGACCTGCAATCTCTTCTGGCTGACCCATACGATGCAGCGGTATCTCTGAGAGAAGCGCATTCCACTTTTGTGGATCGGCCTTCACATCGGCATCAATCGGAGTATCAACCGCACCGGGACCAATGTTGTTTACAGTGATGTTGTGTGGAGCAAGTTCGAGACAGATTGTGCGAGTCAACATGCGCATTCCACCCTTCGCACAGCAATAAGGTACGTTTTGTGGCATGGGTAGGTCTTCATGCACAGAGGAAATATTGATGATACGTCCAGCAATATTACTCTTGACCATCTCGCGTGCAGCTGCCTGCGCACAGAAGAAAGGCCCTTTCAGATCAACACCCAAAACGCGGTCAAATTGCTGTTCGGTCGCATCGAGGAAAGGACTATGAATTTCCATACCTGCGTTATTTACCATAATGTCTAGCTTGCCAAAGTGCTCTACCGTCTGCTGAATCAGACTCATTGCTTGCTGATATTGAGACACATCAGCCTGAATAACAAAGACTTTTCCTCCACTTTGCTCAATTGTTTGACGTACCTCTTCGGCCTTGTCCTGAGCATGGGCATAGTTGACAACAACCGAGGCCCCTTCCTTCGCGAATTGTATCGCGATAGCACGCCCAATACCGCTATCCGATCCAGTGACAATAGCAACCTTTTGCTCTAACTGCATATATGGTCTCCTTGTGTTTTTTTATACATCAGAAACTAGAGCTAGTAAAATTTACGTAACTCTTCTGCTTGTAACACGGGCTATATAGAATCAAGTTTCAGTATTGCCGGGGTGTGCTCGTTCGAGTGGTAGTTGTTGATGATGATATATACGATTAGAAAGCAGCGCATGATTCGATGTCATCGCGACCTGCATAGACTCAATGATACGTTCGAGTCGCTCAATACTTGTGAACACATCTTGCATATTTGTAATCGTGCCATCAAATGGCTGTACCTGTACGACTTGTGTAGCGTCGGTGTGCTGAAGGTTATCATATGCAAGTTCTTCACGTAACGTTTGAAGTCTTGCCGCGAGGTATCGTTCAATATCAGTAATCGACCCCTTGAGAGACGTATCGAGTGCTGAAAAACGTTCATCGAGAGCCTTGTTTACGGCCTCTGCTAAATCGTCCAGAGGTATTTCGGTATGGAGTTCCATATCAGCAAAATTCACTGGTGCCTCTGCTATACTGACCGCATTTTCATCGACAGGAGCGAAACGTTCTCCGATAAGTTGATCAAAAGAAATAAGTTGCGTATCCAGAGCATGTTCCACAACATCTTCTAACTGCTGTTTTAAGTCAATTTCACTGATTATCGTTGAGGGGATATGGGCTTGTGCGTCAATTCTCTGGTTTAGTCCTTCTTTCAGTTTTCTATACTGTTCAGAAAGATGCTGTGAGAGTACACGCACAAGGTCTTGTTGTGTAAAGACTAACCGTTGCTCGATTTCACGCTTAAAAACATGCAACCGTTGGTCAAAACTGCGCTCTAATTCACGTCGTTGCTGTGTGAGTTTCTGCTCCAAAATAGCATTGAAGGACTGAATTTCCTCTTTTGTAAAAGACATCGTGCGTTCTCCCCTTTTCCCTGACATTTCATTTACAAAACCACAGTGTAATGTTGTGAGCAGTATAGAGACTTGCACATGGTAGTGTCAATAACGTGTACGAACCGTGCCAAGGTTGGCTAGTAGTTGAGCATAGCCTGTATCCTCTGTGGTATAGTGTGAGCAGGTAATTGGTACGGAGGCTTTTAAGTAGTATGGATTCATCACAAGGCACATGGCAAGTGCTACGTCCTCTTCTCGCGACTCTTTTTACTGATGATGCACAACGCACACTCTTTTTGACTCGACTTGAGGAACGTTTTGTCTCTCTCAACGACTTGTTATTGGGTCTCTATGGTGATCGAGCAGATTTCTCCGTGCAGTTCGAGCAGATACTTATGACGGCGGCAAACGCATTTATCGCACGCCCTCCAGTACTGCACGCCCTCGACGCAAGCCGCGATGCACGCTGGTTTCAAAGCGAACGCATGATGGGCGGTGTGTGCTACGTTGACCTCTATGCAGGAAATCTTCAAGGCATTCGCGAACGCATCCCCTATTTCCAAGAATTAGGACTGACGTATCTACACTTGATGCCTCTTTTTCTCACGCCATCATCTCAGAACGATGGTGGCTATGCCGTTAGTAGTTTTCGCGAAGTACGCCCTCAGTTGGGAACCATGGAAGAGTTGACTGAACTTGCCACTGAGTTGCGTACACATGGTATCAGCCTCGTGCTTGATATGGTTATGAACCACACCGCGGACGAGCATGAGTGGGCGATACGTGCTAAAGAGGGGAATGCACACTATCAAGACTATTATCTGATGTTTCCTGATGAGACATTGCCGAAACTCTATGAACAAAATTTGCGCGAGATTTTTCCTGAGCAGGCACCAGGCAACTTCACCTATGTGCCAGAATTGCAACGTTGGGTGTGGACAACCTTTCATCAGTATCAATGGGACCTCAATTACGCGAATCCTGTTGTCTTCAATGCTATGCTCGGCGAAATGCTCTTTCTCGCCAATCATGGTGTAGAAGTGCTTCGACTTGATGCTGTGCCCTTTCTCTGGAAACAACTAGGCACCAGTTGTGAGAATTTGCCCCAGGCACATGCTCTTGTGGCAGCACTTAACTTACTGTTTCAAATCGCTGCCCCCGCAACGATTTTTAAGGCTGAAGCGATTGTGCATCCTGACGAAATCGTGAAATATATCGGGCAAGAATGCGCTCTCAGCTATAATCCATTGCTTATGGTCTTACTGTGGGAAGCACTGGCAAGTGGATGGACACATCTATTGCAGCATAGCATGATTAAACGTTTCAATATTCCCGCGAACTCCGCATGGGTGAACTATACACG
>CAXTWV010000209.1:4158-8962 GCA_964248005.1 uncultured Ktedonobacteraceae bacterium
CAATTCGTTATGAGCGAGTCCGTAACCGACTTACTGACGGAAACATCCTATAAGCGAGATGAACTCTTGACGCTTCCACCCTACGGGATGGTCTGGTTACATGTAAATCCCAGAATTCAGCGGGAAATTTCTGTACAATTCAGCGGGACATAGCGTATACTTTGGAGAGATGAGATCGATGCCTTGCCATTGGGAAGGACACCTGGTATGGCGAAAGTCCCTGCACCACTGACCTCGCTTTCTGAAGAACAACGAGCGGAAGCATACGTTTTGAAATGCTGCGCCCGGTGTTGGAGGAGGGCGTTTCTCAGGCCCAGATTGTTCGCACGCATCAGCTTTCCAAGAGCGCTGTCCAGCGCTGGGTAAAGCGCTATCGAGAGCAGGGATTAGCTGGCCTAGTTACCTCTGTAAGATCCGACAAAGGCAAGTCTCGTCGCCTCCCAGATCAGGCTATCACTCTTGTGGAAGGGCTCGCCTTACAAACGCCACCCCGTTCAGCTGCGGCGATTCATCGCCAAGTCGTTGAGATTGCGAAAGCACAAGGGTGGAAGCCACCCAGCTATGAGCGCGTCCGCCAGATTATCAAGAACCTCGATCCCGCCCTTGTGACCCTTGCGCATCAAGGTGCCGCTACATATCGTGAGGAGTTTGATTTAGTCTACCGGCGAGAAGCGACCCATGCGAATGCGATGTGGCAAGCCGATCATACCCCCACTGGACGTGTGGCTTTTAGACGAAGCAGGCAACCCGGCCAAACCCTACCTGACGGCGATTGAAGACGATTACAGCCGGATGATCGTTGGATATCGGCTCAGTTTCCAGGCAGCCACCGCGCTCACCACTGCATTAACCCTTCGTCAAGCGATCTGGCGCAAAGACGATCCTCGCTGGTCAGCCTGTGGCATTCCCAGCGTCTTCTACACCGATCATGGTTTGGACTTCACCAGCAAGCACATGGAGCAAGTGGCAGCAGATATTGGCATGAAGCTCGTCTTTTCTGAAAAAGGGGTGCCTCGCGGACGTGGCAAGGTGGAGCACTTTTTCCGTAGCGTCGATCAGCTCTTTCTGCAAGATGTGCCGGGCTATGCGCCTTCGGGCTACGGAGAGGCAGAGGCAACCCTGACCTTAGCGGCTTTTGAAGAACGCTTCCGCACTTGGTTACTGGAAGACTATCATCACCGGGTTCATAGCGAAGTGGTAGAGACCGCTCGCGAGAATCTTATCATTGGGGATTGAAGGTGGATTGCGGATCTGGTGGTGATCAGGACATCGGTTGAGTTGTCTCAAAACCGTTCGTTTCCTGAGAAACAATGCGGAGGGAATAGCACATTGGAAACTTGCTCAAGACGTTATGAACATATGTGATTCGCTTTCTTTGGACGAAAATGAGATAATATCTTCCGTTCATTAAGCTTAAGAAAGCTTTTGAATGCTCGTTTTTCCCCATTTTCGTCTAAGAGATATAAATCACATATGTATACAAGGTAGTGATTAGGTTTCGCACATTGCCTCTCGGGAAACGTGGCCTGGTTCTGGCTCAACGACAGAAATGGGATGTTTCTCACTTCTGTCGCCTGGCTATGCTGTTCACAAGGTAGTGTTGATGAGGACGCGGTGCTTGACTGCTGGCACTGCTTTGGCAACGCGCAGTTGTGTGCGGAAAGCTAGCTGTTGCAACCAAGTATCTGGACGCTAGAAGTTCTTCTGGCGTCCTTTACTGCCCCATACGCGTTGGCATAACAGTGATCTGCTGCAAATTCACATGGCGAGGCAGAGCCGTCGTAAAGGCAATGACCTCAGCAACATCTTCGGGCCGGAGCAACTCTATGGTCTTTTGCACGCCTGCAAACCAGGCATTCGCGCCCGGATCTGTAAAATGGCTTTGTAACTCGGTGGTAGTGACTCCTGGCTCGATCATGGAGACGCGGATATCTTTCGGGCCCAGTTCAAGACGTAAATGACGTGTGAGATGGCTGATGAAGGCTTTCGTCGCTGAATAGACAGCGAAATTTTGGTAGAGATACTGCGCTGCAATAGAGGAGAGGTTTATCAGATCTGTTGTACGGCCTGCTTCAGACGCTGCGATCAGCTGTCGTACAAACGCTTCAATGATATGCATCGCCCCGGAAACATTCAGATCGATCTGCTGTTGCCACTGCTCTGTACGCAGTTCGCTGATGGGAGCGGGCAACATGATGCCTGCATTGTTTACCACGAGATCAACTGTCCCCCATTGCTCAGTTATCTGTCGAGCTGCGGCTTCGATGGATTGCTCACTGGTCACATCAGTTGCCAGAGCCAGTGCAGTACCACCAGTGGCAGTAATCTTAACAATCAGATCATCCAGACGCTCTTTGCGTCTGGCAAGGAGGGCTACTTTGGCACCACGTGCTGCCAGTACTTGAGCGGTGGCAGCACCGATGCCACTTGATGCACCGGTCACGACAGCAATACGATCAGCTAATGGCAATTGAGATTGGATAGTAGACATACGTGAAACTCCTTGGAAAGTTGGGCAACAGCGGTATCCGTTGTTGCTTTCGCATTGTTGAAGAAGATGTCCGCAGAGAAGAACATCTCTCGAGAGCGGCCAATACCCTAGCGAAAGATCTTTCAGTCGCAGGACGGGTTGACCACCCATCCTGTTGTACCACTGACACATTTTAGGGAAAACTGGCAGAAGACACTCAGGATATGGTGGCATCGCATGGGCTTACCGATATCGAGCTACTCAATCCATATTGGTGCGTGCGGGATGGTCTTGTTCTGCTCGTAGTCGTGGTTGAGCCACAACTTCGCGCCCTGAGCCCTTGTGATTGCATCGACTTTGTCCATCGACTGCTTCGTCTGCTCCTTGTTTGCGTTCATGTAGGGGATACGACGGCAAGAGAAGTTGCTCCAGAAGTGCGCCACGTCGCCGCCCAGCAGGACCGGACCGTATTTTGGCAGGCGTACCAGCATCGACTGGTGTCCCGGCGTATGGCCCGGTGTGCCATAGATGATGACAGAACCATCGCCAAAGACGTCGTACTCGTCGCCAGTGATGACAACCAGGTGGTCTTTCATCGTCTCATAGAGATCAGGGATGAACCCATACTTCTCATACTCTGGCCCGAACATCGCATGGTACTCGGCCCCCTGGATGTACCATCTCGCCCTTGAGAAATAGCGACAGTTGCCGACATGATCAAAGTGCGCATGGGAGAATGCGAGATGCGATACCTCCTCCAGCTTCACGCCAATCTCCTCGAACTGTGACGCGAGCGTCCTGGTGACGATGCCGCGCACGCCATGCACGACCACCTTGCCGCCTGGTATGTTGATTAAGTCGTCCTGAAGACCTGTGTCCCATAACATCCAATCATTACCATGCTTGATGAGGTAAGCATTGTTGCTAAAGACCGCAGGCTTTCCCTCGTCCACACCAGGCGACCAGTGTGAGATGTCTGTGACGTGGGCCTCGCCACCGTTCAAGACAACCATACGGTCTACCGTCACTAGCTTCTCTTCACGACTCATAGCAAAAATCTTCTCCTTTGACACACTTCTTTAAGTATCCAGAAAGTATCTCAATCAACTCCACTCCTGCCATGTTTCTGAAAAGGGGGAACGAGCATGTTTTTGCAACATCACATGGAAGCTGTGCGAGTTGCATCTGCGTCAAGAATGCATGGCCAGGTCGAAAAGAGATCGATGTTGCACACTTCAACGGGTTCTCTTTTTTATCATAGTAAAACAATAGTTACTATGGTAAAATGAGCATACCATATGTTGTGCCAATAGTCAAGAATATTTTTTACTATAGTGAAAATTTTCGTGATCTGAACGCGTGGACGAAAAGAGATTGGTGTTGATCCATCGAAATTTGCTTTTGCTTCAGCAAAAGCAAAGACTACTATAGTAAAATGCCCATAACACAAGGTGTCCTGTTAGTCAAAAAGGGGGTTTTACTATGATGGAAGTTTCAGAAGCCGAACGCATCGGAGAACGTATTCGCGCTCTTCGCCAGCAGCAGAGGATGTCTCTCAATATCCTCTCTCAACAATCCGGAGTGAGTCTCTCCATGATTTCTTTGGTGGAGCGTGGTGAAAAGCAACCCACACTGGTCGTTGCCGCAAAGATTGCTCAAGCCTTAGGAACGACCCTTTCCGAATTACTTCGTGATGCGACAGAGCAACCACAACGTGTTTTTGTACAGCACCGTTCTCAGCAGGCAGTCTTTATTGACCCGACTACTGCAATAGAACGTCGTCTTCTTTCACCCCCATTTAAAGGACGTACTATTGAAATTATTCAACATTGCATTCCTCCCAACCAATCCTCCGGTGATCTTCCTGCATATAAAGAAGGAACGGAGAAATATGTCGTGCTCGAACAAGGGCAGTTACAAATTGCGCTCTTGGGGCATGAATCTGAGGTTCTCTTTCTTGAAGCAGGTGATTGTGCCTATTTTGAAGCAGACCGCCCTCATCGTTTCGAGAACCGGGGAAGTGAACTGTGCCGCTATACTCTAGTGATTGTTTTTTCTGGCGATCGCGGATAGATGCTCTCCTGATGATTAACAAAGCAAGACGTTGCAGAAACGAAACCATCTTGTCGTCAGAGCACGCCTTTTCTTTTCGAGGCTTCATCACAGTGTGGGTTGCTATCCACCTGGACAGTAATCTCGATTGATCTTGACATGGCAAGAGTTTTCCAATTGGCATGTTTCATGCCTCTCGAAATCGGCCGTTTTCTGGCACACTTCCCCAGGTTACACAACATCAGTCTGACGTTGGAACCATGATGGGATCACTTCGCCTGT
>CAXTWV010000210.1:0-6049 GCA_964248005.1 uncultured Ktedonobacteraceae bacterium
TGACTCCTGCACATGGTGTCAATACTAGGTATCTTCTTATTGTCAGTATAGCAAGCAAGCGAAATAAAATATGAGTCGTTGTTATTCATGACACATACGTTATAATGAAGTACGGCACCCTTACTCAGTATAACCATAGCGAAGAAAGAAGTATCGTATTTTTGTATGGAACAGAGAAACAGCGTATTTAATGCATTACACGTGTTGGCTACCGTGCATAGAGAGGTAGAGCAACGGTTCACAGGCATTGACGATCTCGCGCACGGCTGGGAGCATGTGAGTCGGGTGTATACACTCGCCCTTGCGCTTGCTGAACGGGAACGGGCAGACCGCTTCATTGTAGGCATGGCGGCACTTCTGCATGATTTGGGACGTACAGCACCATCTACTGAGACAATGCACCATGCTGATCTTTCGGTCTCGCTTGCTACGACTTTAATGCAGGTGCAACAGGTGCCACAAGCGCAACAAGACGCTATTCTCCATGCGATTATTGCGCATAGTTTCAGTCGTGGAGTCGAGCCACACACGCTAGAGGCGCGTATTGTGCGCGATGCAGACCGCTTAGATGGACTTGGCGCGATTGGCATTCTGCGCTGGGCCATCACAGGTGCCGTTCGTCGCACACCAGAGACGCGTTCATACCATCCACAAGACCCCCTTGGGCAGCAGCATACGCTCGACGATCAGCACTATATGCTTGACCATTTCTACTCAAAATTGCTGACATTGGAAGAGACAATGCTGACGGAGACCGGACGCTCACTTGCCCGACAGCGCACAGCTTTTATGCGTACCTATCTTCATGAGTTCAAACGCGAACTGGAACTGTTGTAGGCCATGCTACAAAGACTGCTTGTATGGCTTGTTGACCAATATATGGAGATTGTAGCGGCAACACGTTTTCTGTCGGTGTTGCCACTGCCTGGACCCTCAAATCGTTTCGAGGTGAGTAGTACCAACGATCAAACGCTCCATCTAGGAAGCGCATATTTTCCGTTCGTTGGATTTTTGCTCGCGACTCTCCTTTATCTCGTCCAACTCCTCGTTGGCTTCGCATTGCCACGTCTGGCACTCGCGGCGGTCCTTGTGGTCGCACTTGTCATGTTGACAGGAGGGTTGCATTTGGATGGACTCATGGATACATGCGATGGCCTATTTGGAGGAAGGACACGCGAACGTCGGCTAGAAATCATGCGTGACAGCCGCGTGGGGAGTTTCGGTGTGCTTGGCGGTGTCTGTATCCTGCTCCTCAAATTCGCCCTGTTCGCGAGTATCGGGCCGCGTATGCTTTCGCTTCTATTCTTTCTTGTGTTGCCGTGTACACGCTGGGCGATGGTGCTAGCTCTCCGTGTGTTTCCTTCGGCACGTCCGGGTGGATTGGGCGCGACATTTCGGCAAACCGTTACATTGCCAAGACTTCTAGTCGCGGCTGCAACCGCGTTTTTGCTTGCGCTGATCGTGGGTCATGCAGTGGGCATACTTGTGTGGTGTGTCGCTACGGGTGTGGCTCTTCTGCTTGGCGCATGGGTAACACGCCTGATTGGTGGACTTACAGGCGACATCTACGGTGCGATAGCGGAATGTAGCGAGGTCGGAGTCCTGCTTGTGTTGGTGAGTATGCGTTCAATGCTGTAAAAAATACAGCAAATATCGAGGGTGAAGAAATGGTTAATTTTAGGTTGTGAAGACATCATTCGGTAAAGAAATTGCTACTTCCGTAAAGAACTTTCCATAATGTATACTCCGTACACATATTTCTCTCTTTCTAGTGAAATATTGTTACTCCTTCTTTCTTATGGGAAGAGGCATGTATATCGGGGGACGTATATGCTGCATATCCTGGAAAGAACATTCTACTGTATATCTTTTTTTGAAAGCGAGGCAAAATCTTTATGCGCTTCTCTTCTCGACGCTCAAAGGTGAGCATTCTCATCTCACTTCTTGCCTTGGTCGCACTAGTTGGCGGCTTTGCTGTGACCCAGTTCACAGCCAAGGGGAAGGCTGCACACGCGGCTACCAGCAGCACTTCTTACGCAGGTACCATTGGCAAGTCCCAAGTTGTTGGAACGGTAAACCTTGCGAATGTGCCTACTAGCAAAGCTGCTCCCACAGGCAAGAAATTTGTTATTCCTGTCCAGGGACGTGTATCTACTAGTATTCACACGAATGTCTTAAAACGGCCAAACAGTGCCAGCTCAAAATTCGCGACAGGCTCACTGCTCCACAATTTTCCTGGCGTCAGTGCGCAGGACAACAACACTGTCACTGGCTCTGACCTTGAGCCACCCGACGAAGGTCTTGGTGCTGGCAATGGATACGTATTCAATATTGTTAACAGTGCGGGCATCATTTTCAAGAGCAACGGAAGTATTGTTCTTGGACCGTTCCCCAATTATGCTCTGTTTCAAGAGCTTCCAACCGCCAATCTTAGCGATCCACGTACATTTTATGATAAGTCAACGAATACGTGGTTTGCTACTAGCTTGGCATACTCAACTGATCCGACCACCGGTTTTTTCACAGAGTCGCATGTTGATATTGCTGTGAACCCCTCTGGTAATCCGACAACGATGTGGACGGTCTACAGACTGGATACGACGAACAACGGCTCTTACGGTATCACCGATGCTGGATGCCCTTGTTTAGCTGACTATCCTATCTTCGGCATCGATCAGTACAATATCTATATCAGCACCAATGAATTCACCTCTAATGGAGCAGGTTTTAATGGTGCGCAGGTTTATGCCTTCCCGAAGGCTGACCTTATCAACGGAACTCCTGCGAACTTTGTCCATTATGGAAACTTGAGTGTTGCTGGTGTTATTGCATACCATTTGCAGCCAGCTACCACCTACTCCAATCCCAAGGCCGAGTACTTCATGAACTCGCTTGATCCTAACAATACGTATGACAATCGTCTCGGTGTATGGGCTTTAACCAACCGTGACAAAATTGACCAGGGAGTGATTCCAACGCTCTCTGCACGGGTAGTTAGTAGCGAAGCCTATGCAATGCCTCCCAATGCGCAAACCCCTCCGGGTTTCAGTGCTGGCGTCGGCCAACCAACCACTGGTGTTGTCACGGCAGACTTTGATGCGATGCAAGAGGTTGAGTACATCAACGGGCATCTCTATGGCGCGTTGGATACCTCCGTCAACGTAGCTGGCTCAAGTGTTGCACTTGATGGCATTGCATGGTTCGATGTCACTCCTTCTCTCTCTGGTGGCACCGTGAGTAGTTCAACAAAGGTTGCCGCTCAGGGCTACATCAGCAGGGCTGGACTGTACTTGCTGTATCCTCATATTAATGTGGCGGCGAATGGGACGGCGGCTATCGTCTTCTCCTATGGTGGTCCAAACACCTACTTAAGCGCGGCTTACGTGACCCGTTCTGCAGGTGTCAAGAATTTCAGTGGTATCCACACGGCTGCGGCTGGTGCTGCTCCCGATAACGGCTTCACTGGTACTGCAAAGTTCGGCGGTGTTGGTCGCTGGGGCGACTACTCAGCCGGAGAGCTTGATCCTTCAGGAAAGGGTATCTGGCTTGCGACTCAGTATATCGCAGGCACAGGCGATCAGTTCGCCAACTGGTCCAACCGTGTCTTCGAGGTGGCTGCCTAAGCTTTCTCAAGTACAGCTTGACTTTACACAAAAAGGATGGAACACTCGTTTGAGTGTTCCATCCTTTTTGTGTAAAAACGGAATATAAATACACCAATTTGGGCAAAGAATTGCAATCGAACGGATTAATCGAGATACGAAACATCTGTAGGGGTCTAATTCTATTACACCCTGTTGGCAATTGACCATGTTGAAGGACAGCGCGAAACGTTCCATACGCCCTCTCAACATTGTGGTGTGTCCAAAGGGTGTAATAGAATTAGACCCCTACATTGTTACATCAGATATGAAATGTATATAAAAAAAGGGAAAACATACATGTCTCAGCAGCAAGCACCGCGCCTTATCCTCATTCTAGGTGGCGCACGGAGCGGGAAAAGCACTTTTGCCGAGCGATTGGCAGCACAGAGCGGGAAGCGTGTTGCATTTATTGCGACGGCAACAGCAAGCGATGAGGATATGCAGGACCGCATTATGCGCCATCGTGCCTCACGTCCTACCGAATGGAAGACGATAGAGGAGCCGCTTGACCTCGTAGCTGCATTACAGGAGGCGAGCAAGGAGGCCGATATACTCCTGCTTGATTGTATGACACTCTGGCTCTCGAACTGGATGGGACAATCAGCGTTCACGAGCGAAACGGACAATATAGTTCTCGAAAATAGTGCGACTGAAAGTGCTTTAGCTGCAACCGAAACATTACTTGCTGCGGTGAAGACACTTGATGTGGGGAAAACAGTACTTGTGGTATCTAACGAGGTTGGGCTTGGTATTGTGCCTATGCATCCGTTGAGCCGCGCCTATCGCGATACGCTTGGTTGGGTAAATCAACGAATTGCGCAAGATGCTGAGCGTGTCTATCTTATGGTTGCAGGACTTGCAGTGGACATAAAACAACTTGACGGTGAAGCGACACTATGACATTGCCTCTATACACATTTGACAACAGCTTCTGTTGCCAGATATACTACTAACCAATGTATTCTCACAGGGTGGCCTGAGCAGGGTGCTGAGGCATAATAGGGAAGTCGGTGAAAATCCGGCGCAGTCGCGCTACTGTGACTGGCGAGCAACATATCGAATGGAATGTCACTGTCCTACGTATAGAGGATGGGAAGACAAGATATGGTGCGTTTGGAGCCAGAAGCCAGGAGACCTGCCTTGTGAGTTTTGCTCACGATCCTTCGCGACATGAGGAACGTGTACCGAGACATGCATAGGCTGGGAACTCCCCCTCCTACTATAACGCACACATGCAACAATGTGCGCTGTCCTCCGGTCAACAACCTTCATTCGACGTAAGGTGACAACGGGCATGAAAGCATCTCTTCAGGAGGTAATGCTGGATGAACACTCGTGTCATCGCTTCTCACCGTATCTCATTATTTCTGCTGCTCTCGCTTGTACTCTTACTCGCGGCATGTGGGCAGCAGAGCACAACAACAGGGAGTACATCTACATCGACGACACTCACGCCAACACCCGCACTCGATGTGTATGGGACACCCATCGTCTCTCCAAAAACGCCACCACAGCGTATCGTGTCGCTTGTACCGAGTATGAGCGAAATTCTTGGTGCGTTACACCTTGAGTCGCGTGTCGTCGGCATCGACTACTATACCAACTATCCCGCAAGCCTGACCTCGCGTCCAAAGGTCTCAAATGCAAATGGTGTGTTCAATACTGAGCAGATCGTCGCGTTGAAACCTGACCTTGTGCTGAGCTATGGCGGCGAGACCAAACAATCCGATACACAACTCAAACAACTTGGTCTCAACGTTGTCGATCTGCAACTCACCAACCTCACACAGTCGATACAAGATATCGCGCTCGTAGGACGCCTTACCTCGACAGAGACTACGGCAAACGCGTTGGTGCAGCAGTTGCAAAAGCAGGTTGACTCGATCAAGGCAGCAGTGAAAGGTACAATGGCACCGCCGATTATGCTAGAGGTTGATGATAGTGCGCCTGGAAAGCCTTTTGTATTTGGTGGTGGCTCGTTTGGCGACGAACTGGCCCAAGATGCAGGTGCCGTCAACATCTTCCACAAGAGTACAACCAATGGCGGTTATCCACAGGTGACGGACGAGGCTGTCATCACCGCGAACCCACAATACATCATTCTCACTGAAGACCCAGCCTATGGTGGTGACGTAAACACTGTCTACAAGCGACCAAACTGGGGCATCATCGCCGCTGTCAAGAACCGTAAGGTCTATCACGTCAACGTCGATATCATCCAGCGTCCAGGTCCACGCCTCGTGCAAGGCTTGCAATGTGTAGCGCAAATCGTACACCCCGACAAGTTTTCGGGAGCACTGCCGACCTACTGCTCGGCGAGTGTGTAATATCAAGCAAGAGAAAGGGAGTGGGGGGGGGGGTGGGGGGGGGGGGGGGGGGGGGGCGCGCGGCGACGCGCGGAGGGG
>CAXTWV010000210.1:6059-7260 GCA_964248005.1 uncultured Ktedonobacteraceae bacterium
CCCCCGCGCGCCCGGCGGCGCGTCCCCCCCCCCCCCCCCCCCCCCCCCCCCCCCACCCCCTTTCTCTTGCTTAAAAAACCCCTCTCGACGCACACACACGACTCTGGTATAATGAAAATAACAGAAAGTAGAACACTAGTTTCATTTGGAGTGAGCTATGAGTGACCGCCTCGTTTCGCCCAATATGACCGAAGAGGAACAGATTATTGAAGGTAGTTTACGTCCTCATCGGTTGGCGGAATACATTGGGCAGGAAAAGATTAAAGAAAACCTGAGCATCTTGCTAGAGGCGGCACGACGACGCAAAGAGTCCGTCGATCACGTCCTGCTCTACGGACCGCCGGGATTGGGTAAGACAACACTATGCAATATTATCGCGGTCGAAATGGGAGTGAGCATGAAAACCACTTCTGGTCCCGCAATTGAACATGCAGGCGATCTTGCCTCTATTTTGACTGCGTTACAACCCGGCGAGGTGCTCTTCATCGACGAAATACACCGTCTCGCACGTGCCGTGGAGGAGCGACTCTATTCGGCGATGGAAGATTTCGCGCTTGATGTGATGATTGGCAAGGGACCAAGTGCAAAGGCATTACGTCTTCCGCTTCCCAATTTTACCGTTGTCGGTGCTACAACACGCGTTGGTGCATTGACTGCTCCTCTACGTGACCGTTTTGGTGCGATTTATCGTATGGAATATTATGATAAGGATGCGCTCGAAGAGATTGTGACGCGTTCGGCCCGTATTCTCAAGGTGCCTGCCGAGAAGGATGGCATCGAAGAGATCGCGGGTCGCGCACGAGGCACCCCACGTATCGTCAATCGTCTGCTGAAACGCGTGCGTGACTATGCACAGGTACGGGCAAACGGCGTGATTACCAGGGATGTATCGAAAGCAGCTCTGGATGCGATGGAAGTGGATGAAATCGGGCTTGACCAGACCGACCGTAACATGTTGCTCACCATCATTCAAAAGTTCAACGGCGGCCCCGTTGGGCTTGATACACTCGCGGCAAGTACCAGTGAAGACTCGAACACGATTGAAGATGTGTATGAGCCATACCTGTTGCAACTCGGCTTCATCTCACGTACACCCCGTGGACGTGTCGCGATGCGGGCAGCCTATCAACATCTCGGACTCACGCCACCAAACGCCGAGAACGGACCAAGTTTGTGGACCGCGTGACCGTGTAGGGACCCC
>CAXTWV010000210.1:7270-8907 GCA_964248005.1 uncultured Ktedonobacteraceae bacterium
GGGTTTTTTTCCCCCGCGTACGCTTTTAAGCGGTCCTTACACCGTCACATGACTAGTAGGATAAAGACAGCATGAGAATGAGCGATTTCGATTATACGCTCCCACCAGAGCTAATCGCACAAACGCCAATTGAGCCACGCGATGCCTCGCGACTCCTCGTCGTACAACGTTCGACTGGAACAATGACGCATCGTCACTTCCATAATATAGGTGAGTATCTGCGTCCTGGCGATCTACTCATCGCCAACCATAGCCGCGTTATTCCTGCACGTCTGCTAGGACATCGAGCCGAGACGGGCGGTACTGTCGAGGTGCTTCTGTTATCCGAGCGGCCTGACCTCGGCGCGGATTATTGGGAAGCGTTGGTGCGTCCTGGGCGGCGTCTGCGTGTTGGCGACTACATTATTTTTGACAATGGTACTGGCAAAAGTGAGTGGTTACAAGCCGAAGTGATGGCGCATACTGAGGTGGGTGGGCGCGTCGTGCGGCTCTCTGTTGTGGGACAGGAACATACAGCAGAGAAAGACCCCTATGGTGTACATACCATGGTCAATGTACGCCAGATGATTGATCAGCTTGGACATATGCCACTTCCACCATACATTCACGAGACACTCGCTGATCCAGAACGCTATCAGACGGTGTACTCGCGTATCACTGGTTCCGCAGCCGCTCCCACCGCTGGACTACACTTTACCTCACAGCTCCTGACATCACTACAACAACAAGGAGTGCAGGTCGGCTTTGTCACGTTGCATGTCGGTCTGGATACATTCCGTCCTGTGGAAGTGGAAGATTATACAGAACATAAGATACACAGCGAAGAGATCGAGCTAGACGCAGAAACGGCAAAGCGTATCAACGAGACAAAAGCGCGTGGTGGACGTGTGATTGCTGTCGGCACGACATCGGTTCGTGTGCTGGAAAGTGTTGCGAGTATGCACAATGGAAGCATCGAACCATATAAAGGAAGTACACGTCTGTTTATTACGCCTGGATACCACTTCATGGCGGTGGATGCCATGATTACAAATTTCCACTTGCCGCGCTCAACTCTGCTCCTGCTCGTCAGTGCCTTCATGGGCAAAGACCTGATGGAGAGGGCGTACCAAGAGGCGATTCGTGAACGCTACCGTTTCTTTAGCTTTGGTGACGCGATGTTTATTGAATAACTGCTTCCGCCTCAATTTCAACCAACATATCCGCGTCAATCAACCTGCTCACCTGTACCATTGTGGCAGCGGGTCGGATGTCGCGGAAGAACTCGCCATGTGCTTTACCAATTTCTTGCCAGTCGTCAATGTTAATAACGAACATGCGGGTGCGTACAACATCCTTCATGCTTGCACCCGCTTTTGTGAGCGCGAGTTCGATGTTTTTGAGGATCTGTATAGTTTGTGCATAAGGATCGCCTTTACCAACGACATGCCCGTGTTCATCGGTTGCGGTTGTACCTGCGACGGAAATGGTGTTGCCAACACGAACCGCTCGTGAATAGCCAACAATAGGTTCCCACGGCGCACCACTTGAAATGTTTTGACGTTGCATTTGTATTCCTTTCATAGCAACGATGTAGGGACCGATTATTGGTGCATCCGCTCAATACACAGGGAGCGCACATTGCTTCGCTCGTGCTG
>CAXTWV010000211.1:0-8870 GCA_964248005.1 uncultured Ktedonobacteraceae bacterium
GCGTTTACATGTTTTTTGCTTGACATTCCTTGCAGAGCTATGATAACATTCCTTTATGAATTACACATTTGTGGGCCAGTTCAATTATCTGCTGGCTACCGACCATCCCGCTAAATACAGGTCACATGGTTTCGCCGCATAAGCCTGACGCAATTGCTTATGCGGCGGAAAGTGGCGTCGATTGAACACATGCTTATTCACTTCTGTGAATAAGCGGTTGCTTAGTGTGTTTCACCCGTGCTACTCTCCCCTTTTTCACACATCTTCATTTCGAGCTTCTCTTCTCTGCATACAGTTGACGCTGGGCATTCACTCCGTTTTCTCACCCTTAGTATTCCTATTACTTGCAAGGAGAAGCACACACCATGTTACTCGCGAATTTTTCTCAGGTTAGAAAAGATTTTGGTGGCAATCCCATTTTTCAAGAGGTCGATTTAGAAATCCTCGAACACGAACGTATTGGACTTGTAGGGGAAAATGGGAGCGGAAAATCAACCCTCTTCAAGCTGCTCGCTGGGCTGGATACTCCGACACAAGGCACAATTACGCGCCGCCGCAACCTTACAATAGGGTATCTCACACAAGAGATAGACGCGGCAATGCAAGCACAAACTCTCTATGAGGCTGTATCCGAAACATCACCAGAACTTGTAACACTCCAACAACTCCTCGGTGAACTTGAGGAACAGATGTCGGACCCTCTCGTTGCCTCTGACTCAATGACACGCGTACTCGAAACATATGGCAAAGCGCAGGAACGTTTTGATGCATTGGGTGGCTATACGCTCGGTCATAAAGTTGAAGCTGTCTTAAGTGGTTTAGGGTTTCCGCCAAATATGTATGAACAAGAGGTTGGTTCGCTGAGTGGCGGCGAAAAGAAACTTGTGAATCTGGCACGCATTCTGTTACAGATGCCTGATCTCCTCCTTCTCGATGAGCCAGACAATCATCTTGACCTACAGGCGAAAGCATGGTTGGAGTACTACATCCAGGACTATCCTGGCACAGTGCTCATCATCTCGCATGATCGTCATCTTTTAGATTCTTCGGTCAACAAGATTTTCGAGCTTGAAGATGGCGAGATTTCATCCTATGCAGGTAACTATAGCTACTTTGTTGTAGAGCGGCAACGACGCCTCGAAAAACTGCAAGAGCTGTATACCGCGCAACGCGATGAAATCAAACGCCTGGAAATCAGTATGCGTCGGCTCAAGGGCTGGGCAAAGTTGAACTCTAAATTCGCAGGCAAGGCCGAATACATGGCAAAACGCGTTGAGCAGGCACGCGAAGAAGCCGTAGATAAGCCGACCCTTGTTCGTGACCGCATCAAAGTGGGGCTAGACGCAGAGCGTAGTGGAAAAAAAGTGCTTGAGGTGAAAGGACTAAGTACCTCTATTGGTGACTATACCTTGTTCGAGCCATTCGACCTGACTATCCTCTATGGCGAACGTATTGGTATTGTAGGTCCCAATGGTAGTGGTAAAACAACGCTCATGAAAACAATGATGGACCTTCTTCCTGCAACACAAGGGACTGTGAAAATCGGGGCAAGCGTAGTAACAGGCTACTATGCACAAGAGCAGGAGACGCTTCCATTTGAAAGCACGCCAATAGACTTTGTGCGTCGGCTGAAAAACATGACCGAGCCGCAAGCGATCTCATCCTTGCACAGCCTACTCTTCTCGTTTGAGGACATCCATACTCCTATTGGACAGTTAAGCGGCGGCGAGAAAAGTCGTCTACAGATCGCGCGTTTGCGTCTTACGAATGCTAATTTCTTACTCCTTGATGAGCCAACAAACAACCTCGACATTGCCTCAACAGAAGTACTGGAGAAGGCACTGGATATGTTTGAAGGCACCGTCCTCACCATCTCGCATGACCGCTACTTCCTCGATAAGGTTACTACAAAAATTGTAGCAATTGGAAATGACAGAAAGGTGCGTGTATACCCAGGAAACTTTTCCTATTACGTTGACCATCAACATGCGTGACAAAGCAAGAATGGACCTGCATTATGAAAAATTTCATAATGCAGGTCCATTCTTGCTTATGAGTTCTTGTGAGAGAGGAGACGATTATCGAAATGAAATACACCTAAACTGACAAGAGCAGGACCCACATCTTGCAGTGCTTGTACAAGCAACCTATGCGCGTTTTGTTCGCCAACAAGGGGAACACAAAAATATTGGCAAATAGCAAATAATGCTGCAAAGCCCTCGAGGAGGTCTTTACGTGGCATGCGATCTAACTGTGAACCATCAATAACCTCAAGATAACCGGAAGGCACAATCTTCAAGCTGGCGAAAGCTGGGAAGGCGGACGAACAATCCTCAAGAATATCGCGTAGGACGCTGAATGCTTCTTTGGGACCAACAAGATGAGAAACAGCGAACGAAACGCGTCGTGTACCTTCGATAAGCACACGCCACTCCCATGGCGTGATAAGCTGTTTTACCACCGGAGTTGGAGTGAGTTGACCCTCAATGATATGCGGTTCTTCGGATACAGAAACACTCTGCGTTCTTTTAGGCACAGAAACAAGGCCGCGCCTGTGTAGAGTAAATAACACTTCATCTATGAGCCATTCATATACCTCACCAAGCTCAGTTACATGAGGCGTTACTACTTGGTCAAACCGCGCTGAAGCGTATGTCCACTCTTTTAACTCTAGTAGAATTGCACGATTGTCACCGCGATTGCCCACAATTTGAACTAGCCTACCAGCCCTAAAATAGAGATGTGCAATACTTAAACGCTCTGGATTGCGAAGTGAGAGGCGACCGAATGCTTTTGAACGTCGAATATGAGAAACAACGTATGCTAGTTCACGGAGAGAACCTCGCCATAAAGGTCCAAACGAACTCGTTTGAGACACAATATCTATCGCTTTCTTTGAAACACTATGACTGTATAGAGCAACTCTTCGCGCAGACTTCGCACCATCCTACTAATTTCCCCTCTACCTCATGCACGTTTGTTAATCGACTCGCACAACGACATACATACCCGTGGAAACGCGCGGGATTGCCAAAGACAAGGGCATATGGTGGAACATCTTTTGTTACAACTGAGCCTGCTCCTATAAGAGCAAATGTGCCGATAGTCACCCCACATACAATGACAGAGCCAGCTCCAATTGAAGCTCCATATTTCACAAGCGTCGGCGTTATCTGCCAGTCCTCAGCACTTTTTAACGCTCCATCCGGTGTGATTGCTCTGGGAAATAAATCGTTTGTAAAACAGACATGAGGACCAACAAAGATACCGTCCTCTAACGTTACCCCTTCAAAAATTGAAGTATGGTTTTGAATTTTTACGCGCGAACCAATCCGTACATGACTGTCAATATACACGCCCTTCCCAATGTTACACATTTCGCCGATAGATGCACCCTCCCGTATATGCACCTGACGCCAAATACGCGTTCCTCTACCAACTTGTGCATCAGGCGAAACTTCCGCAGTCGGATGAACATAAAATGGAATATCAGACATCTTACCACGTCCTCCAACGATGAAATGTTTTATGCTTTCTATGCACTAATTAGAGTTTGTAAAATACTTTCGCACAAATGGTATCCAACGCAAACGAGAGAAAAAACTCCATAAACCTGCAGTTTCCGCGGCGAGAATAAGCCAATGTTGATCTACATCCACTTCGATACGACGCAGCATATATGGATCGCTTTGCGGACCATTGAAACCATAATTTGTCGTTACTGCCCATTTGTACCCTGCTTTATACACGGCACTACGTACATTGCTTCCTATATGTTGCATCTGTCCAACAGGATATGCAAACGAATAGACCGAATGTCCTAGTTGCTGCTCCAGAAGAGTACGACACTCCTCGATCTCTTGCTGCATTTCGTGATAATCTGTAAGATAGGCCAAGATAGGATGATGCATGGTGTGCGCCCCAAAAGATACCCATCCACCCGCGTCCATCTCCTTCACCTGTTCCCACATCAGGGGAAGAGAAGATACTTCTTTCAAAGGTATAGAAGGAACAGAAAGTGTTGCACGTGTGGAAGAGAGAAATGTTTCACGCTCAGCAACGGATTGTGCATGACGTACATGCCTATCAATGGCTGTTGCTAACAATGTTCGCTCATCGGGCTTCTTCAAATCGTATACATGTTCCTCAATGGTTGCAGTGCTTATCTGAGTTTGAGAGGCCAAACGCTTGCCCTCTTCCCACCAGAAGCATGCACCACTTTCGATATATCCTGGGACAAGATATATCGTAAATGGAACACGCAATTCAGATGCAAGAGGATATGCATAGATATAATTATCACGGTACCCATCGTCAAACGTTATCGATAATGCAGTTACACGCTTCCTATGCTGATGAGCATTCTCTTTATTTGGGGTATATAACTCATCAAGTGCCTCATCCATATGCAGAATACGGTAGTGCTTTTTCAGGTACGAGAAGTGGCGTCGAAGATTACCCCCCGACGCGCGATGATAGTTCAAAATAATAAGAACTTGCGGTGAACGTCGTGTCCACCAACGAGCCAGGTATACCAAGCCGCTATAGTAAAATAAGGCAGCAATACCAATGAGTATATACCTACGCATACACGAAACTCACTTTATTTTTCTTGCATATAAAAAAGACGCTGTACAAGCATCTTTTCTGCTTATGAATAGTGTTGCTATTATAGAGTTTATTTTACTCGTGCTACTCGTTTGGCTACAGCGCGTGCTACGCGCTTTGCAGCCGCATCATCGCCGATGACAAAACGATAAAGGAACCCAAAGCTACGTGCCGCCGTGAAACCGACAAAATAGAGTCCAGGAATACTACTTTCAAAATGACTATTCAAGACTGGTGCATGCAGATACGTTTGGAGCTGATCTATAAGCGATGATGCCACCATTGGTAAGCGTTTCACATCTGTTTTGTAGCCAGTCGCAAGAATCACGTGATCGACTTCTAGCACTGTACCATCCACAAATGTTAAAGCCACACGGTCATGTACCTCTTCGACACTTTTCACTGTGACACCCTCGTGCAACATCACTTTGCTTACGATACGCGGCTGCAACCAAGGTGAGCCAGCTGACCCATGACGTGTATTTAAGAAGTAATCTTTTGTGTTACGTGGCAGCTTATGGAAGCTGTATGGAAAATGCTCATGCAGCCAGTTGAGCCATCCATTCCCCATGCCTGCCTGGGGTGCTCGTAGCTCTCTTAAAAACTCAGGAATATGCGAGTTTGTCACTCTCACCCAGCGTATAGAATGGCGTGCAAGAATATGAACTTCCGTATTATGCTCATAGAGAAGTGCCGATGTTTCTAAAGCAGCCTGCCCCGCGCCAATAACAGCAACTTGTTTTCCAGAAAACTCATCCATCAAGTGGTGATCAGAGGAGTGAGAGACCAACGAGTGTGGCATGTGGGCATATTCAGTTGGATAATAGGCATAGTAGTGAAGTCCGGGTGCGAGCACTACCGTTTTTGCTACGATGACACGTCCATCTTCCAATGTTACCACAAATTGGTTATTTTCACGCTCTATATTTTTGATATAGGTCTCATCAAGATTTGGGACAGCATGCTTTTGGAACCAAAGGGCATAATCAATAAACACTTCGACAGGCAGTGGGTCTGTGGCCTCTATACCTTTTTCCTTAAAATATTCTTTGAAACTATACTTTTTGCCGGGATCAGATAGGTCTGTTGCCCACCAGTAGGAGCGAAGTAACATTCCTTCTGGCATGTTTTCGCGCCAAAAGTGGATAGGCTTACCAAAGGTTGCAACCTTTAAGCCTTGTGCTTGTAAATGCGCGGATGCGGAAAGTCCATAAGGACCAGCACCCATTACAATAACATCGTAATCCACAGATGGAGTGGAGCCTTGTGGTTTCTGTATATCTAGTGATACGCTCATTATTCTGTCCTCCTTGCAAGACCTTTTCCTACTCGCTGCTGAGTTCTTTGTGCGAACTCAGTTGCTGCCGCTAACGTAGGCAACGGATCTCGCCAATCAACATAATCATATCCAGTTGGAACAAGAAAAGCGGTAAAGAATTCTAAAAATGCTTGTGGTATTGGTGTGACACCTGGTCTACCACGTTGTGTTATTGTCTGCATTGTCGTGATAACGTCACCCTCCAAATAGCGCATCCAGCCTCCAGGACGATACCCCGCAACACGCTCAATGCGTTCTCCGAGTGCCCACTGATAAAGAAGATAAGGGAAATCTACACCAGCACGCACCGCGACTTCGACAGATGCAGACAGACGTGGGTTGATCTCCATCAAATATGCTTTGCCATCGCTACCACGTCGGAACTCTACTTCTGAGTACCCATCAAGGTCTATCTCACGCACGAGACGCTCCGCTTGATCTCCAATATCGTGCGGAATATCAATACTTTGACGATACACGGATGTTCCACCTAGTGGTGGCTGAGTACGTTTCGCCCATTGCGCGAAGCGTGCATACATCGTCCCATGGGCATAAAGAAAACTCATAGCCTCGCGTTTGCCAGGGAGAAACTGCTGAAATTGTACCGTGCCGCCAAATTGCGTTAGATTTTCGACGGCAAGACGAGCCTCGTCAGGCGTTGTTACCAATTCAGAGATCAGTCTTACGCCGTGTTGTTCTCCCCAGAGCCATGACTCAACAGGCTTTACAACGGCCGGAAGACCGATATCCCGAATGGCCTCCGCGACCTCGTTCACTGAGACAACCGTGATACCTTTTGGAACTCCAATACCAAGCTGCTCAGCAATTTCAAATGTCTTGTCCTTGTTGACCGCTATTGACAGGGCAGCTTCATTTGCTAAAGCGATACGTGTTTTATGCTCAAACGCTGCACGATGCTCACGTAAAACAGCAAGCGTTCCGTCGGAGGACGTGATGAGCACCTTCGCGCCAATGGTATCAACAAATTGTTTTAGATAGGCTAAAAATGGTTCTGCGTTTTGCTCATACGATGGAACTACACCTGAACGTTGACACCAACGCGAAGAAAAGGTGGGAACGCTTTTAGCCTTCTGTAGACTAGCTGCCACTTCTAATGCTGCTACATGCATTCCTCTCGAACCAAGAGAGCGCACAGTCACAAGCGATTGACGAAGTTTCGCATCTAATACAAGTGCATCAAACGTGTCAAGATGCTTTTGTGTCCTGAGACCATTGTTTTGTAGAGCTTCTGCATTATTTAGTTTTACGTTTGTCATGAAATCTTCCAATAGCTTGTTCTATTTCGACTGAACACACCCTAGCGTTTGGTTCCTTGCCTAGCTCGACCTATCTTTTGCGCAATAGCACTCGTAACACGCTGTGCCGTCGCCTTATTACCCACGACGAAACGGAAAAGTGGCCCAAAGCCTCGTACAGAGGTTAAGCCTACAAAGTAGAGACCAGGAACGTTACTCTGATACCAATGATTTAGAGCAGGTACGCCGTTATCCGACTCTATCTGAGCAAGAAGTGATGGAGCTAACATTGGGAGTTGTGTAACATCAACATTATAGCCAGTTGAAAGCATGACGTGATCGACAGTCAAGCTTTCACCATTGGAAAGCGTCAATGCAACATGTCCTTCTACCTCGTGTATCTCTTGAACGGTCTGGCTTTCATGCAGGGTTGCTTTACCAAGAACACGATCTCGTAACCAATCAGAGGCAGCTGCATTGTAGTGGTTGCGAAGATATTTATCTTTTCTCTCTTGAGGAAAGCGATAGAATAGATAGGGTATGTATTCAAGTGCCCAATTCTTCCAGCCGGGGGCAATGCCAGAATCGGGTGCTTTAATTTTTTCCCATAAAGAGCGTTCGTGCGCTCTATCAGGAGCAAGCCAGTGAATTGGGCGTCGCGCAACAAGGTCTACGGTGGCTCCAACCTCAACAAGCAAAGCAGTGTATTCAACCGCACTTTGTCCACCACCAATAACGGCGAGATGCTTACCCGCGAAGCAACTAAAATCCTTGTGCTCAAACGAGTGTGAGACAAGTTCGTCAGGCATATGACTAAACTCAGTAGGGCGACGACCATAATAGTACAGCCCGACAGCCATTACGACTGCGGTACACTGCACCACGCGTCCATCGGCAAGAGTCAATATAAACTGTTCATTCTCGCGTTCGACGGAAGACACATAGGTTTCATCGACATCCGGGACTGCATTCTTCTGAAACCAATCCGCATAGTCAATAAATGCTTGCGCAGGTACTGGATAGCCTTTGGTGTACACGGATGACTGACGCAGGAAGCGATCAAAGCTATACTTTTTCTTGGGATCAGAAAGGTTGGTAGCCCACCAATGAGAACGTAAAAATAATCCCTTTGGCATATGGTCACGCCATAGCTCTAATGGTTTTCCAAAAATGGCTACTTTCAAACCGCGACCGCGTAAATGTGCAGCTGTCGTCATACCGTAGGGACCAGCACCTACTACAACGACATCATAATGCGCAACAGGTGTTGTTTCTTGTGCTTGCGCCTTCTCTGATACCATACTCATATTCAAGTATTCTCCTCAATATATTTGCTATTCGTTCTCTTCTCGGTAAGAAATACATTTATGCGCTTTCGCCTTTTCCTATGACAGCTTTCCAAAGTGGTGAAAATAGATGCCAGATACCGGATGTTTCAGCAGCCATAACCAGCCAATGTCGGCTCACGTCGCCCAGTACACGTTGTAAGCGTAATGGATCAGCTTCTGATGTGTTCACACCTGTATGTGTTGTTACGGCCCACTCGTACCCTGCTGCTTTTACTGCATTTACTGCTTCATCCCCAATATGTTCAGCCCGCCCAACTGGATAGGCAAAAGTACGAACAGGATGTCCTAGACGCTCTTCCAATAACGCACGACACGTTCCCACTTCGGCGGCGACTTCAT
>CAXTWV010000212.1:0-6438 GCA_964248005.1 uncultured Ktedonobacteraceae bacterium
AAAACACAGGGAAATTATGCGAGCTATGATATTGAGCCGTTAGAGGCGGGCTACGGAATGACGCTTGGCAACTCGTTACGACGTGTGTTGCTCTCGTCACTTCCAGGTGCTGCCGTTACCTCTATTCGGATTGAGGGCGTACAACATGAGTTTCAGGATGTTCCCAATGTTGTGGAGGACGTGACTGATATCGTGCTGAACGTGAAGAACCTGCGCCTCCGCTGTTTTTCAGACCATCCCGTGTCGATGCGCCTGGAAGTGACTGGGGAGCGCGTAGTGACTGCTGCTGATATCGTTGCGCCAAGTACCGTGGAGATTGTGAACCCTGAACTTCACATCGCTACGCTGGACAACGAGAATGCGCGACTCGAAATGGAGTTGGTCGTTGAGACGGGACGAGGGTATATCCCTGCCGACTCAAAAGACGATCAACCTATTGGAGTCATTCCAGTTGACGCTATCTATACACCTGTGGTGAAGGCGAATTATACCGTCGAGCACACACGTGTTGGGCAGATGACTAACTTTGATAAGATCGTTATGGACGTGACGACCGATGGGACTATGACGCCCGATGAGGCGTTACGTCAGAGCGCGGACATCCTGGTGCGGCACTTTACATTGCTTGCCAATTATCGTGCCACAGTGCAAGAGATAGAGAAACCACCTCTGAGCAGCTTGCCTATTCCACCAAAGATTTACGAAACACCTATCGAGGAACTTGACCTTTCGGTTCGTGCCTATAACTGCCTCAAACGCAGCAACATCACGAAAGTTGGTCAGGTCTTGTCGATGAATGAGGAAGATCTTTTGGGTGTACGCAACTTTGGTGAGAAGAGTTTGCAAGAGCTACAGGAGCGGTTGCTTCAGCGCAACTTCTTGCCCAGTCCAGGAAAAAGCACTGTCGGAGCTGCTGTAGACGGCGACGGCGAGGAGGTTTAAGTTGAGGCATAGAATTGCTGGCAACCGTTTAAGTATGCCAGAGCCACGCCGTCGTTCCGCACGTCGTAACTTGATGGCTGGCCTTATCCGTTATGATCGTATCGAGACAACCGAGGCACGTGCCAATGCTATTCGTGCTGAGGTTGAGAAGTTGATAAATACAGCTGTGAAGGGTCACATCGCGGCCCAGGCGCACTTAAAGTCCATTGTAAATGATGATGACAAGGCTGAGAGAGTTCTTGCGTTCGCGCGTCGTGGTCGCTTCTCATTAAAGGGAACGGTTGCCACCAACGAAGAGCGTCTGGAGCACCAGAAAGCACCTCTCACAGACACGGGACGTAAGTTCCTCGAAGATAAGCAAAAAGCACGCCGCGATGAGTTGTTGCGTATTATCTCCAATGAGGATGATGCTGAGAAGGCGTTGCAGGCTGCTTATCGTGCAATGGTTATTGAACTGCACGCACGCCGTACCATTCTGAGCGCACTGCCAGATGAACTGGTCGTGAAGAAGATGTTCGATGAACTGGCACCACGCTATGTCAATCGTCACGGGGGCTATACGCGCATTACGAAACTAGGCAAGCGCAAGGGCGACGCCGCCGATATCGCCCAGATCGCGCTCGTGTAATAGCAATGCTAATCCATTGCGTCATCGTAGGGACCGATTGATTGCGTCCTCGGCACGAGCGAAGCAATGTGCGGTCCCATGTTGGCAATAGAAAGTTAGAGGTTGTTGAAACGTTCTACGCACCCTCTAACATTCGTGGGTGGGCAGAGGACGTGATAAATCGGTCCCTACAACAAGAGGCGTTGCATGAATATTGCGTGTGGTATTGAATATGATGGCACCGGATATCATGGCTTTCAACGTCAACCTGATGCACATGGACTAACTGTGCAAGGCGTGTTAGAGGCGGCAATCAGCCAGATTTCGGGTGAGATGTCGGTGATACATGGAGCAGGTCGTACAGACGCTGGCGTACATGCAAGTGGGCAAGTCGTACACTTCCATACTCACTCGCACTTAACACCAGAGGTGTGGCAGAGAGCACTCAATGCGGTGTTACCGAATGCGGTAGCAGTACGCTGGACAAAAGAGGTTTCAGATCGCTTTCATGCACGCTTTAGTGCTCGCAGTCGATCCTACCGCTACACTGTCTGGAATGATAGCTCACCAACGGCACTTCTGGCTCGATACAGTTATTATCGTCCGATGACATTGGACGTGGCACGAATGCAGGAAGCATGTCAGCTTTTGCAGGGACGCAAGGATTTTGGAGCCTTTGGGCGTAGCCCTGATGAGACAAATCCAATGCGACCAGGACCACATTCCTGTGTTCGCACTCTATCAGAGGCACATTGTATACGGCAGGCAGAAAACGCATCTTGTATCTATTATGATTTCACTGCGGACGGCTTTCTGACAGGCATGGTTCGTAGGATGGTTGGAACGTTATTATTGGTAGGGCAGGGTCGTCTCTGCCTGAATGAATTTGAGCATATTGTGCAACGTGCGCAAAAAACGCACCCTGGGGCAGCAGCACCAGCACATGGTTTGTGTCTGGTACGGGTTGAGTATCCCGAAGAATTTGGAGTAACATACGCATGAAGACATATACTGCAAAAGCAGGTGATATGAACCCTCAGTGGTATATCATCGACGCTGAAGGGCAGATTCTTGGCCGTGTTGCTTCGCAGATCGCACAGATTCTGCGTGGTAAGCACAAACCAACGTTCACCCCCAATCTTCCAACGGGAGATTTTGTGATCGTTATCAATGCTGACAAGATTGCTGTCACAGGCAACCGCATGGAGCAGAAGATCTACTATCGCCATAGCCAATATCCTGGCGGCTTGAAGAAGACAACACTCCGTCAGACTATCGAGGGCCGATTTCCAGAGCGTGCCGTCATTCATGCCGTGCGCGGTATGGTAATGCATAATCGTCTCGGTGCGGACATCATGAAGCGCTTGAAGGTCTACGCGGGTACCGAGCATCCACATGCGGCTCAGAAGCCTGTAATGTGGACAGGGCCAGAAGCATTGTTGAAGAAGCCGTCGGTTGAGACCGCCGAGGCGCAGTAACGGAAGAGGAGAAATTCCCTTGGTCAATACCATTAAGGGCGAATACTACTACGGCATGGGACGACGCAAAACGGCAGTAGCTCGTGTGCGCCTCTTCCCAAATGGCGAAGGCAATATCGAAGTCAACGGCAAGACAGCCGCCGCGTATTTTGGGCAGCGTGACGCGCTTCTCGCCGTTGTTGCCGCACCACTTCGCGCTGTTGACATCGACAACACATACAACATGACGATTCGTGTGCTTGGTGGCGGCACGGCTGGACAAGCTGGTGCTATTCGTCATGCACTCGCTCGCGCCCTTCTGCGCATGAACCCTGAGTTCAAACAAGCCTTACGTCGGGCAGGCTACCTCACACGTGACCCACGTATGAAGGAACGCAAGAAACCAGGCTTGAAGCGTGCGCGTAAGGCTCCACAGTACACGAAACGTTAATACTGTTTGGGCTTTCTTACACAAAGATGCATCACAAGATAGACAATTGGCCTGATAAGTGCGCTGCACTTATAAGGCCAATTGTGTATGTTGTGATGGATAGTATAGTTTTTCATTACATTGCTATTAAAAGGGTAGAAGTTGGTCGATTTTGTTGGGGGTTACAGAGTTGCTAAAGGGAGTATGAATCAGCAGCCGAAGATCGGACGAATCGACCGTCTGGAATAAGAGAAACTCAAAAGCCAGTTCTCCTACAAGTGGATGCTGAATAGTTTTCTGCCCTTCTGGAATGTTGAGCACATCATGACGCGCCCATAATTCTCGAAACTCTGAGCTAAAATGGGTCAATTCAGCGATCTGTTCTGCCCACCAGGGGTCTTCAATGAAACTATCATAGCCAGCGCGGAATTGAGCCAGATAGAGCCGCGCATGTTCCTCCCACAGTTCGTTTCTTGTAGAAGGTGAAGTGAATACTCGCCAGATCAAGTTTCGCTCTCGCTCGGACATCATTTCATGAGCACCAAAAACAGCGCGAAATGCTGTATTCCACGCAACGACATTCAAACGTGCATCAACGACGCATGTAGGACTTGTCCTAAGCTGATTAAGAAAGTGCTGGAAGGTCGGGCTGATCGTCGTATGGAAAAACGTCTCTACTGGAGGAGGTTGTCTAAGTACGAGCAAAAATAAATGTTTGCGTTCGTTCGCGTCCAATTGTAGTACTCGCGCCAGACTTTCCAACAATTGCACTGAGACGTTGATGTCCCGTCCCTGCTCAAGCCATGTATACCACTCAAGGCTTATTCCAGCGAGCATTGCAACTTCTCCGCGCCGTAAGCCCGGTGTACGCCTTCGTTTCCCTCTAGGTAATCCAACGCGTTCTGGTGATACGCGAGCGCGACGGCTCCGTAAGAATACTGCTAATTCATGATGACGATCTAACTCTAATGAATTCATAGGTACGTGACATTTTCTACTCAGTTACGTTGCCGTAAACTAGGAGTGCTAGTTCCAGGATAAACACTTGTCTCGTTAAAACATGTCCCTCATTATACACTATGGATAAGTGAGGTGAGCAGCCAACGTGTACATTCCCAGTTCATACTCGCTTCATCAGGAGAATTCTTCCGACGCGCAAATGACTGCCACCGTGTATTTAGGCAGTTCTAAGTTTGAGAAAGGAAGCCATATTATGGCACTTATTACCACACCATTCGGATTCCAGTCCACCGCCACCGATGTCTCCGAAGGTATCGACTTATCCGGCAAGCGGGTGATCGTCACGGGGGCAACATCGGGTATTGGTATAGAAACAGCGAGAGTACTGGCTAGCACTGGTGCGGATGTCACGCTAGCCGTGCGTAATACCGATGCAGGAGCGCGAGTTGCCAACGACATCACGACCACCACTGGCAACCGAAACATTCACGTTGTCCAACTCAATCTGTCCGACCGTAGATCCGTTGCAGCGTTCGTCGCTGCATGGGATGGGCCACTGCATGTGCTAGTCAACAACGCTGGCATCTTTGCCCCACCTGAGACGCACACTCCTGAGGGCTGGGAGATGCAGTTTGCTGTCAATTACCTCGCCCATTTTGCCCTCGCTACCGGACTACATAATGCCCTGGCAACTGATGGTGCTGCACGCATTGTAGGTCTTAGCTCGATGGGGCACCTGTACGCACCAGTGGTCTTCGACGACATCCATTTTGCATTCCGTCCTTATGATCCATATGCAGGCTATAGACAGTCTAAGACCGCAGTTGTACTCTTTGCTGTTGAGGCGACGAAACGTTGGGCTGCCGATGGCATCACCGCAAACGCCTGCAATCCTGGTGCTATTCAGACGAACCTCACCAGTCATGTAGACACGACTGGCGTCAACCTCAGTGCATATCGGTGGAAGACGGTTGAGCAGGGGGCCGCCACGTCGGTCTTGCTCGCCACATCACCGTTGCTTGAGGGGATTGGTGGTCGCTACTTTGAAGAATGCAATGAGGCAATCCAGGTCACAAATAGTAGTGGACAAAGAGGTGTAGCACCATATGCACTTGATTCCAACAACGCCAGTCGCCTCTGGGATGTGTCACTCGACTTGCTCAATCATTGATGGAGCAAAATCAATCAAGGAACAGGAGATAGATAGAAGATGTCGAACATCGCTGGCAAAGTAGTTGTTATCACGGGTGCAAGCAGTGGAATTGGCGAGGCGACAGCACTTCTGCTCGCTGAGCGCGGTGCGAACGTCGTACTTGGAGCACGCGGATTGGATCGCCTTGAGGCTCTGGCGGCTCGTATCCACGATGCTGGTGGCGAAGTTGCCTATACACCTACAGACGTGAGGCGGCGCGACGACCTCTCCAACCTCATCAATTTGGCATCCGAGCGGTACGGAAAGCTTGATGTTCTCATCAATAATGCAGGTGTTATGCCCGTTTCCCCCCTCGACGATCTGCGCGTCGAGGATTGGGAGGAGATGATCGATGTCAACATTAAAGGTGTTCTATACGGCATCGCGGCGGCACTGCCTGTCTTCCGCACGCAAGGTTTTGGGCACTTCGTCAACATCGCTTCTACAGCAGCATATCTCGTTGTACCAACCATGTCGGTCTACGCCGGAACGAAGGTCGCCGTGCGTGCTATCTCCGAAGGCTTGCGTCAGGAGGCTGGCGACAAACTGCGTGTGACGATTATCTCGCCTGGTATGACGCGAACGAACTTTGCGGACACTATGACAAACCCGACAGTGAAAGCCCAACTTGAAGAGAGACGGGACAAGACAGCAATGCCACCAGAGGCGATTGCTCGCGCTATTGCGTTCGCTATTGAGCAGCCGACCAATGTTGACGTGAGCGAGATTGTGGTCCGTCCCACCGCATAGAATTAACTAGCTCTTCTCGATTGTCAACTTCTTTACGGGTTCATGGAGAAAACAGACGAGATGACGTAGGTGCAATGCGCCTACGTCATCTCGTCTGTTT
>CAXTWV010000212.1:6448-8730 GCA_964248005.1 uncultured Ktedonobacteraceae bacterium
ACACCTATTTTCCGGGTGAATGCATAAAACACACTAGATCACGCAGGTCCAAGGCCCAAAGTTATTCGGGTCTGTTTTCTCCATGAAGGATTTAGTCAACCGCCTCGCTGTGTTGACGGACTTTCGTATAGACAGGAGTACACCACATATCTCGATAGTCGGGATGCTTACCACGTACTACGTCAAAGTAAAGTTCTTGTAACTTGCCACCAATAGGACCAATGTTGCCATCACCAATAGGCCGATGATCGACATTAACGACAGGAGCAATTTGCGCACCAGTGCCACATAAAAACATTTCATCTGCGATATACAACTCTGTACGGTCAATGGATTGCTCACGCGTGATATAGCCAAATTCGCGCTGCGCCAGCTTGATGACTGTATCGCGGGTAATACCTAGCAGAATGTTCTCGGTTGACCCAGGAGTGACCAACTCGTTATTGAAGACCAGGAAGATGTTTTCCGCGCTTCCCTCAGATACATTGCCATCGTGAGTGAGCATGATTGCTTCGTCAAAGCCGTTTTGCATTGCCTCGCTTTTTGCTAATGCTGCATTGACATATCCACCTGTCACTTTGGCTCGTGCGGGAAGCGCGTTGTCGTCAAGACGACGCCAGGATGAGACGCCACAGCGCATACCGGACAGGGGAACATAGCTCCCTTGTGGCTCCGAAGTTAGAATAAAATGGTCCGCGAGATCATGCAGACGCACGCCAAGTACCTCTTCGCCCTTATAGACTACTGGGCGCAAGTACACATCTTCATGCTGATCGTTGCGTCTCACCAGTTCCACGCTAATCTCAATCAACTGGTCAACGGTGTAGGGTAGTGACATTTGTAGAATTTTACAGGAACGCTGCAACCGCTCGTAGTGTTCACGCAAGCGGAAGAGATATATTTGCTCATCTTGAGCATTCCAGTAGCCTCGAATGCCCTCGAAACAACCAGTACCATAGGCGAAGCCATGTGTGCGTACAGAGATGACGCCACGTTCGGCGGGAATAAATTCCCCGTTCATAAACAGTTCTTTTGCGTTCATAATGTGTAGGGATAAGTGGCGTCTTCGCTACTTATCGCCAAACCTCCTTCTTATTCTAGTATAGAAGATAGTATACGACAGAGAATAGGGCAATGAGTACAGCCAAAACGAAGATGTGTGCCGTTTGGATGGTATAAATTATTTTCTGGTATGATGTGCTTGGCGGCAATTGCCGCCAAGCACATCATACCAGAAAATAATTTATAAAATCTTCTTGCCTAATGCAGAAAGAATTAATTCAACCGCAAGTTTCGCCGTCGTATTTTCGCTATCAAGAATAGGGTTGACTTCGACAACATCCATCGAGACAAGACGTTGAGAGGCCGCGACAAGCTCCATTGCGAGATGGGCTTCACGATAGCTGAGACCGCCACGTACAGGTGTGCCAACGCCAGGAGCCTCACGTGGATCGAGCGAGTCCAGGTCCAGGCTCAGGTGAATGGGATTTTCATGCTGGCCCGCGATTGCAATGGCTTCTTTCATTACGTCGGTCATGCCACGCTGATCGATATCAGACATGGTAAAGACAGAAATGTTGTGTGTACGCAACAACTCTTGCTCGTGTATATCGAGATCGCGTGCGCCCAGGATGACAATGGTTTCTTTGTTGATCTTGGGTGTCCAACCGCTTGCGTTCGTGAGATGGCTGTTGCCGATACCAGCAAGGGCGGCGAGAATCATACCATGAATATTGCCGGATGGCGTCGTTTCATCGGTATTGAAATCCGCATGAGCGTCGACCCAGATGACACCAATATTCTTATAGACACGTGCGACACCACTAACTGAACCAAGCGAGATGCTATGGTCGCCACCAAGCAGGAGCGGAAATTCATGCTCCTCCAGAGTTGTGCTTACTATTGTTGAAAGTTCTTCGGATGCCGAAACGATGGGTTCAAGATATTTTAGATGTGGCTGCCCTTCTGGTCTGCTCTCCGGTTGGGGAATGGCGATGTTGCCAATGTCGGAAACGGTATGTCCAAGCTTCTGTAGTTGTTCACTGAGTCCAGCGTAACGGATAGCACTTGCTCCCATATCCACGCCACGTCTATCCGCGCCTAAATCCATTGGAGCACCAATGATACGAATGTGCATGTTTGTCCTCCCTGCTCATCATTGAACAGTTCCTTTCGTATTCATTGTATCACCTTCATCGTAAGGACCGATTCATCGCGTCCTCGTTGGCGTTGTCAATTGTTACAAGGACGCGATAATGGGATTAACAAAAGAGTACGGATAC
>CAXTWV010000213.1:0-2631 GCA_964248005.1 uncultured Ktedonobacteraceae bacterium
GGTCTCCATCCCGCACGGGCATCCCCAGTCATTTAGACTGCTACCCCCGTAGTATAGCACTAGAAGCCAGTTGAGACAAGCATTTGCGAGAGGCTCCAAAAATGAGCAAATTTTGCCCCTCCAAAATGCTCCATTTTTTGCTAAAATCGTTCTCAGCCTTCTCCAGAAGCCATGCGAGAGGCTCCGCTCAGAGGTATCATCACTGAGCCTCGCGCGGTAGAGCTTATACAACGTAATGGGAAACTTTCAAACGACGAATCGCGTGTCCACTTACTATTGTACTATAGAATATCTTACTTTGGTATCCCTCTTATGTATTGTGGAAAATCATAATAATTATCAGGAAATTCAGCATATTTATACTGTTAAATTTCTATAACTATGTTATACTGCTGATGCTTGAGCTATACCACTAGAGCAATTTTGAGAGGATGGAGGTGCTATTACGTGGCAAAATCACTTGTTGCACTGGATACCAATCATATTAAACGGTATGTCTTCGCTACTGGCAAGCTAAAAGAGATTCGTGGGGCTAGTTCGTTACTGGACCGCCTGAACCGTCAAGTGATGGATGAAGAGGCATGGAGGCTTACATCAGAATTCCGCGCGATCTATACCAATGGTGGCTCTGGCCTGTTTCTGATTGACTCCCAGCACGCTGAAACATTCGGCAAGAATGTTCAACACGCCTATTCCACACAGACCGCGGGCGGTGCCTCGCTTACCTATGCCGTACAACCCCTACCCGAAGGCGCACCCGAAGCGATAGAGGAGATACTCGACTATCCTCTTTTGCCAACACTGACACTTCTACGCTACCGTTTACGTGAGGCAAAAGATTGTCCACCCGCTCTTCTCTCATTGTCCTCACATCCATTGATGCACACCTGTGACTCTTGTGGCGTCTTCTACGCTGAGGGAAAAGACCAGTCGGGCGGGCGAGACCCCAGTGAACGCGACGCGTTATATTGTCACAGTTGCCTGAACAAACGCACTGAAGATGTAGGCGTGAAAGAGTATATCGACGACGTACTGCGCGACGCCGAAGCACCACGCTCCTCTGACGCGGAATGTATGCGCATCGCCCCTGAGAGCAAAAGCCCATTATGGGATAACGTTATTCGTCTGCTCCGTCGCCGTACCTACAACATGCCATATGGCATGCATCGTCCTAGAGACTTCAATGTCTTTCGAGAATTTAGCAGGTCAAAAGAATACATGGGACTCGTGTACGCGGATGCAAATGGGATGGGGCAAAAAATGGAACAATTGCCCACCTTACGAGAGGTAGCGCGTTTCGCGAAAGAGATAGACGAAACAATTTATCGCGTTGTCAGTGATGCCATCGCGCGTTATTTGCGGGCAGAGCAACATTCCAGGCAGAGCGATGGCACAGGCGACGAGCTATTCCCATTCGATATTCTGCTACTCGGTGGTGACGATGTTGTCATTGTTACTCCCGCATCGGTTGCGTTACAAGTCGCCCATGCGATTGCGGAAGCATTTTATCAGCCAGCAAAGGCGAAGTCTGAGCTTGAACCTGAGCAGATGGAGCGTTCTCTATCAGTGGGTGTCGTGCTTGCTCCGGTCAACTATCCGTTCGGATTACTACAGGTCCTGGCAGATGAGACGCTGAAATTCGCGAAAAAGGATAGCGCGAAAAATCGTGCATCGAAGCCAAACGAGTACGGCGACACACGCGTCAACTTCCTCGTTGTAACAGGGAGCACGAGCCAAAGCTTTGATAAGGTGTATACATCTTTACGTAAAGTATATGAAAAAGAGAACCGCGCTTTTTATGCAACCATGCGCCCCTACACAGTCAAGCAACTCACATTTCTACTCAAGAAACTGCAAACTGGCAATGAACTTGCGCTCGGTCGGACCAAACTACACCAACTGCGCGAAGCTGTCCTGCAAAGAAATCTTACTACCTCCGTCGTCGATGGCTTAGCAGTACTCAGAAACTGGAACGAGAAACAGCGCACGTTCGTCGTGAAGCAGGTGTACACGCTGGGCGGACAACATGCGCTGCATCAATGGGATGCAACACAGCCAGCAGCGCATTTTCCACGTATCTCTTTTCCCTGGTTTATGGCTGAAAAAAAGGGCGACGTAGAGGTCTACCAGACGTTGCTCCTCGATTTTGTCGAACTCTACGACTTTGTTGCACGAGAGGGGGAGGACGAAAGCAGTGAAGAGGTTTGACCGTATTCAAATAGACTACACGCTCACCTTTGCCACGCCATTTCATTGTGGTACAGGCACACGTATTGGCTTGATCGACCGTACAGTTGTGCGTGATTCCGAGAACTATCTGTATGTCCCCGGTTCCACCATTAAAGGCGTTGCACGTGAACACTGTGAGCAACTTGCTCGTCTCTACGAAGATTTAGACGAACGTATGCATGATCTTATCAGTAGCCCTCACGATAAAGAGAACGCATTACACAGCTTTGGCGATACGATCACCATGGTGACGCGTATCTTTGGCTCATCTATCCAACCTGGAACACTCTTTTTCGACGATGCCCGTCAGAACGATGAGCAGAAAAAACAGTATGATAGCGACGACCCGCATGATGGCGAAAAACGCTATCAGAATCTGCAAGTAGATACTTATACACAGGT
>CAXTWV010000213.1:2731-5482 GCA_964248005.1 uncultured Ktedonobacteraceae bacterium
CTACTGCTTGCTGGCCTCTGTATGCTAGAGCGATTGGGCGGTAACAAATCGACTGGAAAAGGCCAATGCAGGTGTGACATTACATCAGTTCAAGTCAATGGCGAACAAGAAACAGATTGGCAGAGTTGGCTCGAACATCTTGATGTGCTAGGCTACTATGCGTTGTCGCAGGAGGAGGAACAGGCATGAAACAGTTTTCGTTCAGCGTCATCGCCCACGCTCCCCTGGCAATTCGCGCCGATCACGCTCCCGAAGGTGCTGAGACCTCAAAATTCATTCCTGGCACAACACTGATCGGCAGCCTTGCCTCGGTCCATAGACTGTTGTCTCATGGAGAGGATGCGGAATTTGAGAAATTGTTTCTACACGAAGCGGTTTCGTACCCACATCTCTATCTCGCGTCATTCAGGAGCAAGGAACTGGGCAATGCTGATACTCCTGTCTATGCGATTCCTAAAACCGCCCAGAGTTGCAAACGCTTTAAGGGTTTTCGCGACCTTGGGGACGAGGACAGGAAATTGTGGGAAGACGAAGGTCACGGTGTACGTGATAGCTTGCTCGATTGGGCGATGTTCAAAATTGGGAGTGACTCAGGCGAGGGCGACATTGACACGCTTCCTGTGCTAGAAGCATTCAAGAACTGTTCCTATCCCCATCCTCATCATGAGGAGAGTAATGGAAAAGAGTGTGGTGCCACGCTCGATTCTCTCGATGGCCATTATCGTTGGAGTGCTGAGAAACCTCTTCAACGTGGCCTCGCAAAAGCCGACCTGCGCTTGCAGACGCATACAGGGATCAACCGTACATCGGGCATCGTCCAGGATGGTATTCTGTATAACCGTCAGGTGTTTGAAGAAGGCACGCGCTTCTGGGGTATGGTAAATGTTGACGACGATGCTGTAGACAGCTTTGAGAAATTTATGCAGGATGTTTCTGCAAAGGACGTTCTCGCGCGTAATGGCAAAACACAGGTACAGGGCTTAGTACGCATTGGCACAGGGCGTACTCGTGGTATGGGCAAAGTCGAAATCGACGCACAGCTACGTACTGACGAGGAAGACGCATTTGATGCATTCAAACAACGCTTGGAATTGTTTAATCATGCCGTATATGAGCGAGCAGAGCAGTGTGGATACAAGAATCTGCAACCATACTACTTCGCACTTACACTGCATTCACCCGTCATTCTGCATGACGAACTGTTACGGTATAGAGGAAGGATTGACGGGAATACATTGGCACAACAGCTAGGAATTTCTTCCGACGTACCTCAATTTCATACGCTCTATCAGGTAGCAAGTATGAAGCGATTATCGGGTTGGCAGGAGCTATGGGGCACACCGAGGACAAACGAATACGCGCTTGACAGTGGTTCGGTGTTCCTGTTTTCCTCAACACAGGCTGCTGACGATTCCTGGTTACGTCCATTGTTTGAACTTGAACAACGTGGACTGGGACGACGGACGGCAGAAGGGTATGGGCGTATTCTCATCTCTGATCCATTTCATCGCGAGGGAGATTTATTATGAGCCAACAAAACAACATGCTACCAGAAATCAACGAAATGCAAGTCATACGCGAGGTCAATATTCAGGCAGAAGTGATGTATGAAAACGCGGTACAGCTTGGCGACCACGCCGCCTATGTTTTGGGTGAAAAACATCGCTCACAAATGACCAGTTTAGAGAGTATCGCCGAAAGCGCACTCAAAACATCCGACATCCTGGATTACGTCAAGAAACAAACGGCACGCTTTGACTATTGGCGTCGGGGATATGGAGAGATACAAGAGAGTTTGGGTTCGCGGCTCAAGGAGTATCTTGAAGTGGATGTAGCGAAAAAACGTGACAGCATCTGTGGTAAGAACAGATTGAATATTGAAAACAAGACCGATGAACAGAAGCAAGAGCGACGACGCATCTATCTTTTGCTCATGCGACAGTTCATCCGTCAAATGGTTGTGCAATACGAATATCAGGCCAGCTTTGGAGCAGAGGAGTAAGCAAAAAAATGACACTCGCCCCTGAGCAAGTACAAAAAATAGGCTTGATTAGCGACACGGTACTGTATACCGAAGCCGTAGCGTTTATACATAGGTTGGTACAAGAAGACGAGCTTGAGCCACTGCCAAACAGTCAAATTATGGGCCTATTAAATGTCGCGGAAGGTTCGCACTACACTGATATGTATCAGTTTGTGAAACATCAGCGCGACCGCAACTGGTCAGGCTCGAAGCAAGGCATTAAAACATTTTATACCGATCTGGAAAAATACCTTATGGATATGTCCAGGCAACGTATCCGCAATGAATTTCAACTCGTGACACCTGAACTTCCAAAGAAAGCCGCCGCGACTGAGATAGACGAACTTATGACCGCATTAACACACGACTTTATTCAGCATCTCGCCGCCGAAAATGGTGTGCTTGCAGCAGAAAAAGTGAATAGGAGAAGATGAAGTGGTAGCACAAGAAAACCGCTATGAACTACGTAATCGCTACCTGTTTCAGGGATCGTTAGTCATGCTGACAGCGTTTCATATTGGTGGAGGTCGAGCTACCTTAAGTTCGAGCAACAGTCCCGTTGTCCTCACACCAGCAGGGATGCCCTTTATTCCTGGTGCCAGCTTCAAAGGAGCTTTACGTAGCACCGTCGAAAAACTTGTCCCCGGTCTGCCTCCAACTGCCGGACTCTCATCGTGCGCCTTGATCGACTTACCAGAAGAGGAGCAGACGCGTGAGACAAACAAACC
>CAXTWV010000213.1:5582-8711 GCA_964248005.1 uncultured Ktedonobacteraceae bacterium
GAGCGAAAGACCGTCTGAAATACGATTTTGAAGTTATCCCCGTTGGAGCCAAATTCACGCTCTCGCTTGTGCTGGAAAACGCCACTCCGCAAGATTTGCAGTTGATCAGTGTCGGCTTGAGCGAGTTCGTGCATGGCTTTGGCGCCATTGGTGGAAAACGGTCACGTGGGCTAGGCGTGTGTGAACTGCAAGACCTTACTGTCTCATCGCTCGAACTGGTAGGGCAAGGAATACAAACATCCGAACGCAATAAACGTCTGCAAGCGTACCTCGTTCACAAGAAATTCTCTACTGAGAACGAGTCAGGGGAGCAGTTTTTAGAAAGACATATCAACAATCTCTTTTAAAACTCATAGGCAAGCATTGGAGTAGTAGCTATGTTAAAGAAAATCACGAATGAAGCCTATTTCACTCTACGTATTACAACAACAGGACCATTGCTCGTAAAATCCGGTCATGCTAGCATTAGTGGACCGGACATGACGCCTGTCCTGACCTTTCGCAATGGCAAACAAGAAGCCTTTATTCCTGGTAGCTCGCTGAAAGGCGTCTTTCGTAGTCACCTCGAAAAAATCATTTGTAGCTTGAGATCGCAGGTTGTCTGCTATCCTTTTGCTGGCAGCGAGAGTGAGAGGCATGAGGCTGATCTGGCACAGCGACAACGTGATTATCGCAATTCTTGTGGTGATACTTTTAACAAAAATGCCAAGAAAAGCGATGATGAACGCAAATTGTTAGAGGACCGTACCGATATCGTGTACGCGGAGTCATGTCCCGCTTGTCGGCTCTTTGGCTCAACAAGCTTTATTGGGCGTGTCGCCATCAGCGATGCCTATCTCGCCCCCGACTCAAAAGAAATCAAAGAACTACGCGATGGTGTGGGTATTGACCGCCTGACAGGTGGCGCGAGTTATGGTGCAAAGTTTGAGCTAGAAGTGGTGAGTACAGGCGTCACGTTCGAGACGACGATTCATCTACGTAACTTCGAGTCCTGGCAACTGGGCATGCTGTTCGTGGTCCTGCAAGATATGGAAGATTCACTGATCCGCATCGGTTCCGGTCGCTCACGCGGGCTTGGTATGGTTGTAGCGAATATCAAGGAGCAGGATCAGGCAGGCGGAGTAATCACAAGTACGCTACGTGGCATGGAAGATGGTGCGAAGCAGAACGAACTGTGGGGCCTGGGACGCTGGCTCAACGACAGCAGTTATGGTACATGGCAGGATGATCTCTTACGCCTTCCATTACCCGATGCGCAACAGCCGCCGCATGGTATTCGCACCACACGTGCCTTCACGGGTGCCGCACTCACCACGTTACGCGATGCCGCCGTTGAGAACTTTGTGCAACGTATCCAGCAATGGCCTCCCGCTTCCGTAGCGAATGTGCGTAGCATAGCCAGATGATGAGAGGAAGGCCCAGATGGAAGAAATGGTATCGACAGGGTTGCTCACTCCTGAGGAACTGACAGCGTTGATTGCTTCGTGTACAGCCTTTTTTGAAGGCGCAATCTTTCTGGCAGAGCAACTTCCACAGCGTGTCGTCACACAGGCACAGCGGAGAGGACTTTTGCGCTGCGAACGTTTCGATGCAAACACTCAGTTCACCGACTATACCTCCGGTCGTATCTTTGCGGAAGCATTTGAGTTGCGCTGGGAGAAAGAAGGGAACACGTTCCATGTCGTGTATGTGGGATCAGAGCGCACTATGTCGCCTTTGAAAGTGCAACGGGACCTTGCTCTGGAGAAAAAAGAGCCAGCAAAGCCATACTATCTCTTTGGCGAACAGCTTAGAGCTGAAGGGCTAGAGAAAATTGGCCCCGTAGCTGTCGAGGGCGATTTCGCGGAACTACGTATTCCGCGTCTGCTGCACTATCCTGTAGAAAAGCCAAAACGCTATGTGCAACTTTACATACAGGAATATGTCGATAAGAGCACGGGCGACGTGGCCCTATTTCGTTTTCAAGCTATAAGAGCAGTGGGGTAAAGCACTATGAATCCTTATGACTTTGTACGAATGAATGTCAACACACCACCTCGCCGACGTAAACCGATCTGGCATCATCAACTCGTGGGACAACAACGGCTGTATGCTGGGCATATTGAGATTGACGCGTTTACCGAGACACCGCTCTTTATTGCCGATCCACATCCCGTGTCGGCGGACCCAAGAAGGGCTACCCAATCGCTGCAGAATAAGCAGGGTCAATACATTCTTCCTGGTAGCTCACTCAAGGGTATGCTGCGATGCCTCGTCGAAACACTTGGCAATGGTTGCTTTACACTCTTCGATGGACGTTATGAGCCAATTTCCGAGAACAGACGAATAGTGGGCTATGAGGCTCGGTACGAGGAAAAGATTCCGGCTGGCTTTGAACACTGTAGTACAAATACCAATTTGTGTATCGCATGTCGTATCTTTGGGATGCTCAAGGAACGGAGCAATAGCGGTGTGTTCCTTGGCAAGGTGAATGTCAGCGACGCTACGACTTCTACCGATACAGTACACAAGTATCAGCCCATGTTTACCGCACCCTTAGTCAATCCAAAACCGCATCATGACGACTTCTATCTGGATGAGCAAAGGCGGTATATCGCGGGACGAAAATATTACTTTCATCATGCTACAGCACCTGTACAGTCGGCGAATTTTGTCAACTTTGGGGGAGGTGTACAGGCAAATCGCTACATTCAGCCACTCGACAAAGAGAATACCTTTTCCTTTCGCATCGACTTTAGCAATCTAGCAGAAGATGAGTTTACAGCGTTGTTACTTGCAGTCACGCTAGAGCAAGACATGAGGCACAAAATAGGCTATGCGAAACCACTCGGTCTCGGCTCTGTTCGTCTCACACCAACAAACCTCACGCTCATAGACTACACAACACGTTACACACAAGCAGGAGCAGGACGTGGAAAAACCGAGTATAAGGGGAATGATTTCAAGGCATTGCGTGACTCGCTCGTCAATGATTTCTCGCGCACACAGCTTGTGCAGGTTGCGATGACAGACCTACGCCGTATCTGGCGTTGGCCCGCCGATCCCAACGTGAAGTACTCCTATCCCAGTAAGCCCGATTGGTTTGATACCGATAAGAGTATCGGCAAACGTATCGCCGATACACGCAAT
>CAXTWV010000214.1:0-8688 GCA_964248005.1 uncultured Ktedonobacteraceae bacterium
TGTTGACGGAACCTGACCCAGAGCAAGTGGTGAGTATTTTTACAAGTAGTTTTAGCGATGCGGGACGTGGGAAGTAAAAACCGCCTTTTTAATCCCTCACTGTATCCGAAGCACTCTTGAGATAATTTCTCATATCTTCCTCCGTCATACTGTCTTGAGAAACTAATCTATAGTGTACTTCTCTATGCAAGCGAACGCCCTCTTCGCCTTGAGCAAACTCGAATAACGCAATATGATCGTCTCCTACAAACTGAGCAGCAAGAGGACGACAGACAAGTTGAGGAAATTTTGCCCCACAAAGTGCTATATCTTGCTCTATTTGCGTGATACCAATCTTATCACTTCCACCTTTTGCTTGTAGAGGAAAAACATATTGTATTCCGTTGCGATCCACTCCTACATAGATTTCGTCTGTTTCAACCTGCCCAATGCCCTCAACAGTTGTGCGTAAGTGATTTTGGAGAGAGTAACATGTAACACGGGTAAAGGTATCAATCAAACGATTGTAACGTAGCTTTGCTAGTAGAGATTGTTCGTCTCCCTTTGCGTATTTGGCGACTATGCCTGGGGTAGCATCTAATATCTTGACAACGGTCATCAAAGGATGAGGGAGTATATGCAACACATTTTTTGCCACAAAACAATAGCGAGACCGACCCGATGGACTAATCGTCCATTCCTTACCTTCTGGCACTCTTTCTCGAATTGATACGGGAAGCGTTGTTCTATAGCGAAATGAGTAAATAATATCACCAAGATTCTTCGGAAGTTTTATGTTGAGAACCTGAGCCGCAGTTTCAATGTCTTCCCGCTCAAACAGAACTTCGGAGTCGCCGTCCTTGTACTTTGAATTAAATATATGCTCTATGAGTTGTTGATACCGGTTTAACCTTTTAGGAGATGAAAGTTCTATCACTCCATCCTCAGCAATGTTTTGTTCGCTCAACAATGGTGTAGCATTTTCATTCTTTGCATCATCTTCGTTTGCTGGAAAAAGACTATCCATTGTATTCCCTTTAATACTTTTCTTATTTTGAGTAAGTGTGTCAGGAGAAAATATTGACAACCCACGAGTGGATATTTTCCCAGGCCACCTCAGCAACACCACTTCTTCACGCAACTGTTCTTTTGTTACTGTAGAAAATCGGTTACGAAAGAGATGTATATCTAAAAGTTCATAACCGAGAGATTGAGCAATCTCAGCTAAAAGTTTACCAGTAGGAATCATCACGCGAAAATATGATGCTTGGTCTCCTACAATATATGCTAACTGTGCGCCTGGGCGTAAAGCAGTTCTCAGAAATGCGAGATGGCGAGCAAGACCACCAAAGTAAAGCTTTGTGACTTTAGAATAGAGCCTTTCAAAGCCTGATGTTTTATTAAGACGGATGCGTTCCGCTTCTATATATTCAGCGAGTACGTTGATTTTCGGGTAGTCTTTTATCCATATATCGTCAGTATCTCCTTTATAGACAGTTCTTGTATTTGAACATAAAAGTGCCTTTTTGAGTGTTTGTAAATCAGCTTTATTTTGAATAAAACCCAGAAGCACCGACTCAAGGCGTGTGGTCCGTGTATAATCTTTCTCATTAGGATAAGGAGGTGATGTAATTACTGCATCAATGGAGTTAGGTTCCAGAATCTGAAAGATGTCTCGTGAGTCTCGAAGATGCACATGAGATGGTGTTGTGTTTCCATACTTCCTCACCTTATGTAAGTCCGAGGCAATCTTTTGTATAGTATTCAGCCAGTTAGATATGACAGGTGCATCCTCTCTGATTGCTCCTATCCCCACTTCTGGTCCGAAGCGCAGATTGCTACTTGAAGAAACTGCACTTTTGCTTAGAGCAAGAAGTTCGTATTGAGAGAAATCTTGATGAGAGTTTTTTCTAATACAATCGAGTAAAACAAGTGTTTTATGTAGTGGAAGTGGGCTTATAGAATTGTTTAATAGTAACTTTGTATCTTCTGCGGACAATGTGCGTAGAGTCGTTGGTGTGTTCTGAACGACACCAAAGATGGGATTATCTTCGATACCATCATGTGCAAGCATGTCTTCTGCCATAGTAGCAATTATCCGAGCATGTTCTACTAATTTATCTGGGTCAGATCTCCAATCAGTCTTTACCTGCGTCGCAAAATATGCCATTGGATTGGCTTCTATGCCTTCACTCGGAATACCTAGTTTCTTACATTCTATAAGCACTGTTCCTGTGCCACAAAAAGGGTCTAAGACACGGTGGGAACTGTTTAGATCAAACTGTTCAAGATATTCTCGTACAAGATGGGCAGGAAAAGAAAGAACAAAGCGGTACCACTCATGTACAGCACGGTCCTCAACATAAAGCTTATTTGTTTCGCTACTCGTAGCGAAATCTTTAGCAACAGCATACTTCATCACAACAACTCCGATTCATTCTGAAAGAGCTTTGGCTACATTATAGCTTGTATGGTCGTCATTTGAAATAGCGTCTCACTAAAACACATAACATCCCCTTCAACCCGAAAAAGAATCCCCTATAGCATAGTCCTTCCGAATAAGGTAAAATAGGAAGAGGAAATATGGGTAACACAATGGCGTGTTCGGGAAGGCTTTCTCGCATACAACGCGGTATGTCAGGGGAGAAACGATAACAGACTATAATATGTAATTCATGTATCTTTTATAAGATAAGGGGGGCCTATGGCGATCAGTAACGCAACGCTCGCTGGCTTGACGCGTACACAACTCCTGGAAATGCACTATAAAATGGCACTTCTACGCCGCTTTGAAGAGAAGAGTGCCGAGGAATATACACGCGGCAAAATTGGTGGCTTCATGCACCTGTACATTGGGCAAGAGGCAATTGGCGTCGGCAGTATCACCACGCTCCGTCCCGACGATAAAATCCTGTGTAGTTACCGTGAACATGGGCATGCTATCGTCAAAGGCATGGACCCACGCGCGGTGATGGCGGAACTATTTGGCAAAATCACTGGTTGTAGCAAAGGCAAGGGCGGCTCCATGCACATGTGGAGTAACGATCTGGGCATCTATGGCGGCAATGGCATTGTCGCGGCACAAATGCCAATCGCGGCAGGTGTCGCATTCGCGGCACAATATCAAGGGCAAGACACTGTAGCGGTGTGTTTCTTTGGCGATGGAGCTGTTGATGAGGGAGCATTCCACGAATCACTCAACCTCGCGGCATTGTGGAAACTTCCCGTTGTATATGTTTGTGAAAATAATCAGTATTCGATGGGCATGGCCGTTGAAAAAGCATGGTCCATTAGCGATCTGCTTCCACGTGCCGCCGCGTATGGTGTTCCTGGAGCACAAGTTGACGGCATGAACGTGCTTGCTGTACACGAGGCCACACAAGCCGCTGTGGAGTATGCACGTAGTGGAAAAGGTCCAACGCTCCTCGAAGTCAAAACTTACCGTTTCCGTGGACACTCGATGACCGATCCGGCCTACTATCGCACACGCGAAGAAGAGCACAACTGGCGCACCACACGCGACCCTATTGGTATCTTCGAGAAGATGTTACTCGATGGTGGACTCGCCACGCAAGCGGAGTTCGACGCCAACGACGAAAAAGCGACACAGGTCGCAGAGGACGCCGCCGAGTTCGCCGAAAATAGCGCGGACCCATCATTGGAAGAACTGTATACCGACATTCTGGTCGATAACTCCAGTGCCATCGTTCATCGACACAAATAACACAGACACAGCTATTCGGGCCAGCCTCCTGGATAGAAGAAAGAATTAGAGAGTCATGCGTACAATAACGTATCGTGATGCGCTTCGTGAAGCTATCCGTGAGGAAATGCTGCGCGACGAACGCGTATTTATCCTGGGCGAAGATATCGCAGGCTACGGTGGCACCTATGCTGTCACCAAAGGCTTATTTGAAGAATTTGGCGAGAAACGAGTACGCGATACACCACTCGCGGAAGAGGTTATCACGGGAGCCGCCATTGGTGCCGCGCTCGGTGGGCTGCGTCCCATTCTTGAACTAATGACGATTAACTTCAGTTTGCTTGCAAGCGACATGCTCATCAACAACGCCGCTAAATTTCGCTATATGTTTGGGGGTCAACCTTCCTTACCCATTGTCGTGCGCATGCCCGGTGGTGGTGGGGCACAACGTGGAGCACAGCACTCGCAGATGCTTGAGACTATTTATGCCCACATTCCTGGTTTGAAGGTCGTCATGCCTGCCACACCCTATGACGCGAAGGGTATGCTCAAATCGGCGATACGTGACCCCGATCCAGTCCTCTTCATCGAACACGAACTGCTCTACAATGTCAAAGGCGAAGTGCCTGATGAAGGCGTTGAATATACTGTACCAATCAACGAGGCTGAGATTAAACGGGCCGGACGCGATGTCACCATCATCACTTTCTCGCGTATGTTCCACATCACGATGCAAGCGGCGGAAGACCTCGCAAAAGAAGGCATCGAGGCCGAAGTACTCGATCTGCGCAGCATTCGTCCTATCGACATTGACCTGATCGTTGACTCCGTGAAAAAGACCAACCGCGTTGTCGTTGCCGAAGAGGGTTGGAAATACTATGGCACCGGACAGGGCTTAGCCGCGCTCATTTATGAACATGCCTTTGACTACATGGATGCACCCATTCAACATGTGAACGGTGCTGACGTACCTATGCCTTACTCGAAAGTCCTGGAACGAGCCGCGCTTCCTAAAAAGGCCGACGTTATTCAAGCGGTAAAAGCAATCGTGCCTGCCGCCGTTGCATATAGATGAGCAAAAAGGTAGGGACCGCTTCATCGCGTCCTCTTGGCAATCAACCACCGACCAGGACACGATGAATCGGTCCCTACCATCGACGTATCCACCTTGTTATATATTTACATATCCCATAGGTAAAGGAAAAAATGAAAACAGTCGAAATGCCCAAGATGGGCGACACAATGGAAGAGGGAAAAATCCTGCGCTGGCTCAAACAAGTAGGCGAGCCAGTCAAGAAAGGTGAACCTCTCGCGGAAATCGAGACCGATAAGGTCAATATCGAGGTCGAGTCATTCGCGAGCGGCGTGCTACGTAAAATTCTGGTGCCAGAGGGTGCTTCGGCAGCAATTGGAGCAAGTATCGCGCTTGTCGGAACTGCCGATGAAACTCTTCCTGGCGAAAGTCCTAGTACTCCTCCAGTGGACAACGTAGGTGTCGAGAAAGCGACTGACGCGCCAAAATCTGTGCCAGTCAATGGTAACTATGCGGTAAAAGAGTCGTCTACCTCAGTCGTAGGTAATGGACAAACGCAGGTAGCCTATCGCGAGAGTGCAACACAAACGGCAGAGCGCGGACGCGTCTTTATCTCACCTCTTGCGCGTCGTCTAGCCGAAGAACACAATATCGACTATACGAAGATGCAAGGTACTGGCCCAAATGGTCGCATCATCAAGATGGATGTAGAGGCCGCCATTGCTACTCCTGCTATGACAACATCCATTGCAACACAAACACAACCTGTATCGGTTGCACCAACACTCCCATTTGCCGAAACATATGTCGAGCCGAAGGCAGAAACGGAGGTTGTCACACCCGCACCCGTTGCCGCAAGTACTGGTGATATTGTAGAGATTCCTCTGACAGCTATGCGGCGCACGATTGCCAAACGGCTCTCGCAGAGTATGCAGACGGCACCACACTTCTATATTACAACGATAATTGATACGGGCAAGCTGGCAGAGTTGCGCAAGCAAATCAATGAGTTCGCGGCGAAAGACACGACGCCAATCAAGGTGAGCTTCAACGATTTGATTGTCAAGGCAGTAGCACGCACGCTGGTACATATGCCAGAGGTGAATGTTTCCTTTGCCGAGGACCGCTTGTTGCAGAAAAAACAGGTCAATGTGGGCGTCGCGGTTGCGTTGGAACAAGGCTTGATTGTGCCAGTGGTACACAATGCCGATCAGCGTAGTATGCTCGATCTTGCACGCGAAACACGGCGTTTGGCGGAGACAGCGCGGCAAGGCAAGCTCCGTCCAGAGGATTTCAGTGGTGGCACCTTCACGGTTAGCAATCTTGGCATGTTCGATGTGGATAGCTTCACAGCTGTCATCAACCCACCGGAGTCAGCCATTCTCGCCGTTGGTTCTATCACACCCACGCCCGTTGTCGTCGATGGACAGGTGGTTGTGCGCGACCGCATGAAGGTCACACTCTCTTCCGATCATCGTGCTTTAGATGGAGCCATTGCCGCTCGTTTCTTGCAAGAGGTCAAACGCTTGTTGGAAGAGCCATTTGGCTTGCTGGTGTAAGTCATGCCAGAAGATTTTATGACAACGCAAGTCATCCACGGAGTAACGCTTGTACTGCTACGAGGCAATATCGTAGAGGTACAAGCGGACGCCATTGTCAATGCCGCGAACTCGGCTCTTGCAGGTGGTGGTGGTGTTGATGGAGCAATTCATCGCGCCGGTGGTCCAACTATTATGCAGGAATGCAATAAGTACGATGGCTGTCCTACGGGAAGTGCAGTCGCGACAACGGCTGGTCGTCTCAAAGCGCAGTACGTCTTTCACGCAGTTGGACCAATCTACCATGGCCGTGATGAAGATGCACGTCTCCTCGCCAGTGCGTATCAAACATGTCTTCAACTTGCAGAGGAACGCAGCCTAAAAAGTATTGCCTTTCCTTCGATTAGCACAGGTGTCTATGGATACCCAATTAACGAAGCTGCTCCTATCGCGTTGAAAACGGTGATTGAGCATATTCAACAACCAACCAGTTTGCAACAGGTGATGTTTGTTCTGTTCGATGGTGGAACCTATAACGTATACAAAAACGCATTGGCACAACTTGTTTCGTAAGCATTGAAGGACTTGTAGGGGTCTAATTCATTACACCCTTGCGGCATTAATGGAATAGTGTAAGGATATAAGAAACGTTTCAACATCCCCCGACATGGTTTGTTGGCGAAAAGGGTGTAATGAATTAGACCTCTACCGTGTTCGCAACCGATAGCATTGACAAGGTATAGATATGACAAATGATCTCAAATCGACGGAAGAAATCGCATTGATGCGTCAAGCGGGTTTGCTCGTCTGGCAAGCCCATCAGGTAGCGGCTGAATTGGTGAGACCTGGCGTCTCGACAGGTGAAATCAATGCGGCAGTTGAAAAGCTGATCGCGGATAACCATGCCGAGGCACTTTTTAAGGGCGTCCCTGGTCCAAAGGTTCCCTTTCCTGCTGCCGCATGCATTTCTGTGAATGAGCAGATTGTGCATGGTATTCCTGGTACACGTGCTTTGAAAGAAGGCGATGTCGTCAGTATCGACATCGGTTGTCGGCTAAACGGCTGGTGTGGTGATGCTGCTGTGACACGGGCTGTAGGCATGATTGACGCAAAGAAGCAAAAGTTGCTTGATGTGACCGAAAGTTCTCTTCATCGTGCGATAGAACTTCTTCCACAGCGTCGCAAGTGGAGTCAGATCGCAAAAGAACTTGAGGCATATGTCAAACGCTCTGGCTTCTCCGTCGTCGAGGGATTGGTTGGGCACAGTATTGGACGTGAGTTGTGGGGACCTGTGCAGGTCCCCAACTATTACACTCGTCAATATGAATTGTATGGCGACTTTGAATTAGTGCCAGGAGTGGTTATCGCCATTGAGCCAATGGTCAATATGGGCGTCAAAAATTACAAGATGCTCGCCGATGGCTGGACAATTGTTACGCAGGACAACCAACCAAGCGCACACTTTGAACACACTATCGCAATTACAGAACACGGTCCACAATTGCTTACCGCAGGACCAGATGGTAAGGCATGGGCCGCGTAACACAACCTTTTTACACGTTTTATGGTATGGTAGTGATAGAGAAACGCTAACACCAAGACATATAGGAAGCAAAGTGTATGAAAACTGAAACGAGAGTTCAAAAAGGAAAGAAATCAACGGCACCTGAAAAAAGGAAGGGCGTACAGTCTCAGCCGACTAGACCAACGAACACGAAGCAGACGAATGCTACTTCCTCCAATCCGATAAACACAGTTCCTTCCAAGCCCATGAATACTACTCCTTCTAAGCCGACGAGCAAACAGCGTTATCGTGTGGCAAAAGCACGAAACGATCCATGGATTCGACTAGGCATTATTCTTGTTCCAGTCATGCTGATCGCGCTTGTGGTTGTCTTGATTGTACGTGCGCAAGTGAGTAGTGCAGACCCTAGCACGACAGGAAATATTCCGGGTGTCGTCACGTATGGCAACTTGAGCCGACAGCATGTAACAGGAACTGTAAATTATCCCCAGGTGCCTCCTGTCGGGGGGAATCACAATCCCGTGTGGCAGAATTGTGGCATTTACACTCAGCCAATTGCTAACGAAAACGCAGTTCATTCTATGGAGCATGGGGCGGTCTGGATCACCTATCAGCCCACACTGTCATCACAAGATGTCAGTCAGCTAACAACGCTGGCAAGTGGACACACCTATGTCTTGCTCTCGCCCTATCCCAACCTGTCTTCGCCTGTAGTCATCTCAGCATGGGGCGTCCAGTTGAAGGTCACGAGTGCAAGCGATCCTCGACTTGCTCAATTTCTGAAATATTATGAGCAAGGACCTCAGACACAGGAACCAGGGGCCGCTTGTAGTGGTGGTACTGGCACACCTGACGGGCAATAAATAAATTTATAATGAGGGAACAGAACAGTGACCAGACATGATTGGGC
>CAXTWV010000215.1:0-8683 GCA_964248005.1 uncultured Ktedonobacteraceae bacterium
CACATGCCCGGATTAGAGGGAACATCTTTAGGGCGCTATCAACTCCTGGGACGGTTGGGGCGCGGTGGAATGTCAGAAGTATATCTTGCATATGATGAACGCATGGACCGAAACGTCGCGCTCAAGGTTGTGAGTAGTAGCCAATCCGACTATCTTGAACGCTTCCATCGTGAAGCCGAAGCGATCAGTAGCCTGCATCATCCCCACATTCTCCCAGCCTATGACTACGGCGATCAAGAGCCGTGGCACTATCTCGTTATGCCCAATATCGATCACGGTACGTTGCGTCACCGTTTAGAACAAGGTGCCCTCTCGCTAGAGGACTCTGGAGAGATGCTGAATCAAATCGCGAGTGCGCTACAAAGTGCCCACGATAATGGAATTATTCACCGTGATATCAAACCCTCCAATATTTTGCTGCGTGACGACCACTATGCCTATCTCGCCGACTTTGGCCTCGCCAAAGCATTGGAAGGTGGGGGCGAACTCACCCAAACAGGTGCTTTGCTCGGTACGCCCGAATACATGGCTCCCGATCTAGCTGATGGGCCAGCCACGACAAGCAGTGATATATACGCTCTGGGAGTATTGCTTTATCAAATGGTCGCGGGACGTGTTCCCTTTACAGGTGAAACACCTGTTTCTGTGTACATGAAACACGTGCGTGAACAGCCATTGCCACCTTCATTTTATAATTCCAGTCTCCCACACTCCATCGATCAGGTGGTGTTGCGTGCGCTCGAAAAAGACCCACGCCGCCGCTATCAGTCACCGCAAGAACTCGCCGAAGCCTTTGAGCAGGCACGCTTGACGCCCTCTATTCACGAGACGCAAGAGATGCCGCCCTACAAAACAATGCAGGAGACAATCCGTCAGGGAGCGGGCGACACGCCAATACCAGCATCACGCCGCTTTGGACGACAGGCACGGCAGGCACGACAGGCACGACAAAGTCGTAATCCTTCGTCACAAGGACGCCGACTTATTTTGCCAGGCAATCCAACTGCCGCTCCAACCTCTGTCTTCTCTCGCAGGAGACGCATCACGGCACCTATCGTTGAGAACAGAGTAGAAGGTGGACAGCAGACAGTAGCGATGCAAACCTCTGCTGACCCTGTGACGCCACAACTGCCTGTGCGCCGTCGTACAACAGAAAGCATTCATACGACACCTCACCTGCCACGTAAACGCGCGAGTATGCTAACATTCACAATTATCGGTGTTGGCCTACTTTTCTTCATCGTGCTTCCAATAGGTGCCATCTCCTATTACGCCAGTATAGCACCACACAAGGCAATGCCTACAGCAACACCCATCCCAACAAATACAGCACAACCAACGCAACCAGCCCCAACCGCTACCCCACAAACGGGGAACACGCCAAGCGCAACAGTTCCCTCTGATGTGCAGGGACAAGGAACTGCCACTGCCATCCTTGCTGCCGCGACAAGCGGTACTCCGCTTGCAGCCTACAGTCTCGCGAACAATACGAACGGTCAGTGGACAGAGGATGCTGTGCATTGTATCTTCGAGGGGGGTGACTATCACGTCAAAGTCTTACAAACAAACACTCTACAGTATTGTCCATTGACGAAAAGCGTACAGGACAACACCACACTACAGGTTGATGTGACGCTGCTTAGTGGCAATACGGCAGGAATGTTGCTCCGCATGAATAGCGATCAATTCTACGATTTTGAAATCACTGCTTCAGGGCAGTGCTTCTTCCGTCGCCACGACCCAGGCGATGGCAACACCGGTGTCACCATTCTCGCTCCCACGAAGAGTAGTGCCATTGCGCCAGTGGGTCAGAAAAACACACTCACCATCATTGCTAATGGGAGCACGTTCAGACTCTACGTCAACGGTGTCGCTATCGGCGGTCCACTACAAGACAGCAACTATACGATTGGTGGACTCGCGCTTGCCACTGGCACACTTGCCCCTGCAACGTATGGCGAAGCCAGCTTCTCTAACCTCAAGATATACAAGGTAGCGTAAAGCTCATCACATCTTCAGACAAAGGGTTGACAAATGCTTGTTGCTATGTTATTACTTACTTAGGCAACTGTTAGCTAGGCAAGGAATAATAATGCAAGAGAGCGAGTTTCCCTCATTTCAGGTTGTTCGTTCCCGTGATACTCTTAGTGATCCAGAGAGCCAGGTTGTGCCCGATCACGTGTTTATCATCGAGGAAAGCCTCGGCTATCTCGTGAACTATCTGGCGAAGCTGTTCACTCGGCTTCAAACAACCTATCTGGCACCTCACGGAGTCTATCCTGGGCAAGGGGCAGTGTTGCTGTACCTGTGGGTTCAGGATGGTCTGACGCAGCGAGAACTTAGTCGCCAGGTGGCTATCGAAGAGGGTTCCATGGTACGGGCCATCGACCGCCTGGAGCGCGATGATTTGGTTCAGCGAGTGCGTAACGAGCACGACCGTCGCCAAATAAACATCTTCTTGACCGACAAGGGTCGTGCCTTGCGTGACCAGTTTGTCCCTGGTGCCATCATAGGAAACGAGATCGCGACTCAAGGCTTCACTACGTCTGAGCACGACCAAGTGATTGTCCTCTTGCACCGCATGATCGCGTCACTTGAAGAGGCTGTATCAGGTCAGCAAGAAAGGACCTAGCCATTTCGTCTCGATAGGTCGTAATGAAGTCGAGCAAAGCAAGAGAGTCGCATGATGTTTCGCCTCAGAGTGAAATCTGCTTTCGCTTGCTTATATATACGTATGTCCTTATGTACTGTCAACATTCTTAGTGATTTACGGTAAAAAGAGAAGGAGAATACCTATGAACATCTTGAAAGATACGTGGATCGATGGCACTGACGGCATGCGCATCTGTGTCGATGTCTATTTGCCTGATACCGAAGGTGCCTACCCGACGCTCTATGCCGTCTCGCCCTATCAAAAGGACCTCGTCTACCTTCCCCCGACGAGCGCGTTTCGGTTCCGCGAGACAGGTCCAATTGACTTCTGGGTCGAGCGCGGCTACGCCTTTGTTGTTGCTGACCAGCGTGGCACTGGCAAGTCGGAAGGCCATTTTGAGATATTCAGTAAGCAGGAGCAACAGGACTGCTATGACACCATCGAATGGATCGCTAGCCAGCCCTGGTCCTCAGGCAAGGTGGCGATGATCGGCGAGAGTGCCTACAGTGTCAATCAATGGTTGGCGGCTGCGCTGCGACCACCACACCTGAGCTGCCTGCTCATCTACAATGCCACCTTCGATATCTATCGCGATGGGATGTATCACGGCGGAATCTTCTCGGTGGGGTTCTTCAACTTCTGGTCGAGCGACATTCGAGCAAGCGAGGCGATTGGTGGAGGTATTCCTCCTCGTCCCGGCGGTGTAGCCACCGACATGCTCGGCCTCACGTTGGAACATTCGACGGTTGACGCCTTCTGGCAGGAGCGTTTTCCACAGGTGTCCGATATCGAGGTGCCCACGCTGGTGGTTGCCTTCTGGTCCAATGTTGGACTACACTTGCGTGGCTCGATTCTTGGGTATGAACAACTCACCTCCACGAAAAAGCTCCTGGCTTTAGGTGGGACCGATGGTCAAGAGTGCCTTTTCAATCGAGACTTCCTCAACGAGTACATTGCCCCCTGGTACGACCATTGGTTGAAGGACGAGGAAAATGGTGTCATGGACACGGCACCCGTGCGCCTCGATGTACAGAACGGCAGTAGTCTCCGCGACGAGCAGGAATGGCCGCTTGAACGCGCTGTGCCGACCCGCTGGTATCTCGATCCCAAGACCGCCCACGCCGTCCACTCGGTCAACGACGGGAGCCTCGTCATGGACCCACCGGCAACACCCAACGTGCCGACGGCCTACCACTATCCGAACCCTGCGTGGACCGTCGGTACCACCATCATTGAAAATGGGATTCCGCAGCCCGTGCGTGGCCTCCTCACGTTCACCTCCGAGCCGCTCGAACACGACACCGAAGTGACGGGACCAATCGCTATGGTCCTCTACGCCACGTCGGATCAGACTGACACCGAGTTCTTTGTGAAGATTTCCGAGCAACAGGCAGTGTCCAAAGTCAAGGAGACCGTTATGGATGTGGTCGCCAGAAATGTACCTCCTCCCTCAAGGATGGTGACGCGCGGATGGCTCAAGGCGTCGCATCGAGAACTCGATGCCGACCGCAGTACATCACTGCGTCCCTATCACACACATGTGAACCCAGAGCCGATTGAGCCTGGAAAGATCATCCGGTACGACATCGAGATCTGGCCAACATCGTACCTGTTCCACAAAGGGAACCGCATTCGGCTCGAAATAGCCAATGGAGACTCGATGGTCGCCGATGGAATGTTTCACCACTACTATGGTCACAAGATGGGCCGCGACCTGATCTATCACGATGCCGATCATCCTTCCCATGTAGTGCTTCCGATCATCCCAAAGTCCAGCTAAGCGCATTAGATACGCTGAGCCGTTTTATATGACAAACGACATTTGATCTATTCTCCAAGAAAGGTGTTAACAATGTACATTATCCTTCGTTCTCTGAATCTCCTCGTCTCCCTCGCTTCAGCAGGGGCGGCAGTAATTGCTCTTCGCCGACCGGCATCTTTTTCTGGCTCAAGTCACGTTGCACCCGGCGAGATATTCTACGTGCGTATGTATGCCGCACGCTCCATTCCGTTCGGGCTAGCAGCCGGCATCCTGCCTTTTTGGACTAGTGGGCCGGCTGTCGCGTGGGTTCTCTTTACCGCCTCGGTAATTCAAATCGTGGATGTTGTCATCGCGGCGGGAAAGAAGGAGCGAGGAATGATGATAGGTGCATCTGTCGGAGCAATCGTGCATCTTCTTTGCGGCATTGCAATAGTGTAAAATCCAATATGAAACCAGTTCTTTTTTCACAATTATCCTGATGGACAAGCAGTTCTAAAGTAGTTGGCTCACCAGGATAATTGAAAGGGCGACCTACCTTCTCTGGACAGCGTAAAAATTGGAACAAATCTCAGGCTACACAGTCAGTATGCGTAAACGCATTATCTACATTACGGAAGGATGAAATACTGTTTCATAATATAAAATCGCACGGACGCCCACAAGGGGCTACCCTACTATACGACGTTGTTATGTGCGCACGTTGTGTATAGTAGGGTAGCCCCTTGTGGGCGTCCGTTGTGTATTTCTAAGCTTCTGACCGAATGCGTCACCCTGCAACAGCAAACTCGGTTAAGACTTAAGGCACGAGCACAATCTTGCCACGAGTGTGACGCTGCTCCAACTCACGATACGCTTCTCGAACATCCGTGAGGGGATAAACACGGGCAATCGGGATTTCTAATTCTCCCTGGTCAATACGCTTGGCGAGATCAGCCAGGACCGAGGCACTGGCCCCTTGGGCGTTGCCCTCGGCCTTGACGCCATACTTGGTTACAGCCTCATAGTTGATAATCGTATTGATACGTTCTGGTCGGACACCAAGCTTAAGTGCAAGTTCGACGTAATCAGCACCAAATGTATCGATAAATGCGTCCAGGTGATTATCAGTAGCAGCACGAATACGCTCCTCGACACCCTCACTATAGGCAACCGGAATGACACCATGATCGCGTAGCCATTGGTGATGAGCCACACTTGCCAGGCCAATCACCTTGGCACCCTCTTTTACCGCCAGTTGCACCACAATTGAGCCGACACCACCCACGGCACCTGAGACGGCAAGGGTGTCGCCTTGTTTCAGCGAGACAGCGCGAATTGCTGCGTAGGCTGTTGCCCCAGCGACAAATAGCGAGCCAGCGGCTTCCCAGGAAACGTTGTGCGGACGAGGGGTAAGGTCGCTGGCCTCTACCACGACAAACTCCGCTTGGCTAGCCCTCTTGTTCGTAAAACCGATTACCTCATCGCCCACGGTGAAACCTTGCACTCCCTCGCCGACTGCGGCAACAACGCCTGCAAGGTCACTGCCCTGCCCGGAGGGAAACGTGGCAGGCCAGCGGTCGGCAAGCAAACCCTTACGGATGGATGCCTCCCCTGGATTTATACCGGCTGCTTTGACATTGACAAGGACTTGCCCCGACCCTGGCACTGGTCGCTCGACATCTACGACCTGCAACACGTCGAGTCCGCCATACTGATTAAACCTGACTGCTTTAGGCATTATCTTACTCTTTCTTCTCATCTCACGTCTGATTTTTTACCGCTCACGCGTACATTCTCAAAAATTCTTTGAGAATGTATCACCCATTTGTAGTTACTATATCCGAAAAACTTGTATCCTGTAAGAAGGAACCAAAAGGTGATATAGTTACCATATGGAGACTAAACAACAAACATACCCTGATATATTTCAAGCGAACTGCCTATCACGACAAGTGCTGGGATTGATCGCTGATCAATGGACGCCCCTGGTCATTCACGCATTGGAAGAGGGCACGATGCGTTTTGGTCAATTGCTCAAGCGGATCAACGGCATCTCGAAAAAAATGTTGACGCAGACGCTGCGGGCGATGGAACGCAATGGTCTGGTATTGCGCGTCGTCTATCCTGTCGTGCCTCCAGTAGTAGAGTACTCTCTTACACCATTGGGACAGACACTGATAGAACCAATGAAAGTGCTAAGGGACTGGGCATACGGGCATTTGCAGGAAGTCGCGCACGCGCAAATTGCGTATGATCAACGCGATCATACGCAAATCCAGGAAGAAACAGCTTTGCGTGTTCAACAGCGATAGCGACGACAAGGCTCACCATGGGTCATTCACGCGCGTATTCCGCTTACATGCTGCAAACCACCCGTTGCATGAGGTGCTGGTAAGCGTTCACTCTGTGCCGACGTTGGCGGTGTCAATGTATTGTTCGTTCGTATCTTCCCTGTCACGAAGAGAAAGAATGCCAGCATCAGCAGAGACTCTACAACATAGACCAGCAGAAAGGCGGGAAAGGCAAACGAGCCACTTCCAATCTCGCCGTTCGCGAGATACGGGCCAATTGGAGCTGGTAATATTTGCAATAGAAACGAGCCATTCCAGATTGCATGCTGTAATACCGCGTATAGCATACAGCCAAAACCAAACAGGAAGCGATGGTGGCTGGCCTTTGGATGCGTCAGGTAGTACCAACCAAGCGAGACCATAGCCGCTCCAAACCCGTGCAGTAAACCAGCAGTGCTACGCTGTAGTGCCACGTTAAGCCAGTCTTGATAGCCAGAACTGATATAGCCCGATGTCTCGATCAGGTCAAAGCCAATACCACAACTCAGGCCAAGCACAAATGCCTCCGCCGCGCTCTCGATACGCCCAATCATAGCAACAACCGCGAGTGGTTTAACTGCCTCCTCTACAAGAGGCGCGATCACGGAGACAAGCACAAACAGAAAGCCAATCGCGCGTGGGTCTGATGGCAAAGGTTGATTGGGGTTGTCCAGCGAAAAGCCTGAACTTGTCTGCAACAAGCCCGCCGCGACAGCCTGTAGAATAGTCTCGAAGAGCAGTGCCAGCACAATCGCTAGCGTTGCCCCACTCGCAATGGCGACCGCGAAACGTCGCCAGCGCGTAGGCCACCGTGCGCTACGTGGAAAGTGCAAACGTCGTACTCCAAGCGAAAGGATTGTCAGCGCAGGCAATAAGCCAGCCAACGCGATTAAAAACACAGATAATGGCAAATTAGCGACCGCTAATCCATTAGCACGCAGGATGGCAGCAATAACGATAACGACGACATACGAGACCAGGAAAATCCACCACGCTGGTAACTTAAAGTCCGACGATGGCTTCCGCAGTAACGAACGAATACTGTGGAACAGGCCAAAGCTTCCACCCAGGCAACCAGCGATAGCAAGCGCGACGAACAAAACTAAACCACTAAACAACTGGCCTTCCTGCCCATTAAAATTGCTTGATGGCACAAGTGAGATCAGCAACAGAATGGCTACGCTTGCGAGACCGCCAAGTGTGGCGAGCGATGAACCAATCACAGCTAGAATAGAAATCACAAACAGATATCCATCGCGCTTAGGACGCGTTGGCTGCATGGGATAGCCATACCCATAATAGGGCGGATACCCATAATAATAGCCTGGATGTCCTTGTGATGGTGCGGCATAGCCATTATTGTATGGATTGTAGTTGTACTGCTGCGGTGGATACTGTTGATATTGCTGATACCCATTATTACCATAGGGTTGCTGTGGTTGTCCATTATTATTGTAGGGTTGACCTGGATATCCATTGCTGGGATAGGCAGGCGGATAGTACGGCTGCTGTTGTCCCTGTTGTGGATAACTTTGCTGTCCCTGTTGTCTTTGCTGTGGTGTACCCTGTTGATACGGTTGCTGTGATTGTACTGGTGGCTGTTGTGGTGGTGGATAGGGTACGGGTTGAAAGCCGGGTGCGCCTAGTGGTTGCGTTACATGCTCACGATAGCTCGGCTCCTCGTGCTGCTCATACTCTGGTGGAGTGTGTGAGGGCGGCGTGCTACGTGCAGATTGCTGCTTATCGGGGTCTGATAATGGCCCCATATATTCGGAACCCACGATTATTTTAGCCTTTTCTTGTTAGTTGGGTTAAGTATTTTAAGATAACTTCTTAGGCATATACGAGCATATAAGAGCAAAGGTTTCCTAGATAGAAATACGCATGACGTGAATGATTATATAGCACGTGGGATATAATAATTAAAGTAAAGCGTATTTATATATTTTGATATGTTTA
>CAXTWV010000216.1:0-8678 GCA_964248005.1 uncultured Ktedonobacteraceae bacterium
ATTTGTACTTCCAGAGCCAAATCAAAAATCGCTCGAAACTATCGAGAAAGAAGGTGAGCAGCAAGACGTGCAGCATGAGGAGAAAAGCGAAAGCAGTCCTCGAACGTCAGTTGCAGGCTAGTAGGATATAGGACCTTTAAAAATGGGATGGATTGACTAAAATCCATCCCATTTTTAAAGGTCCTATATCTTATACAACACGTCACCTGTCTGTACCGACACAGTTTTGCTCTTGTCCATAAGTTCTGCCAGGAAGCCACGCCGACCGTGCACGAGAAATTGCAACGTCTCTTTGACTTCGGAGGGAGCAAGCGGTCTATTCGCTGCATAGCTGCTAAAAGGAAGACATGGGACGACGGGCTGAATATCAGTCAAAAAGATATAGTCGCCTGTTCGTACTTGCTGAATAGCTACTCCATTTTGTAAGTCGGTGAGAGAAAACATTGTGTCTGTCTGGACAAGAATGTTTTCGCCTGCGCACGCATTAGCAATATGTTTTCCAAAACGATGACGCATCGACTCGTAGTGACTGGTGAAGCCAATTGAGAAGCCGTTGTCGCCGCGACTCTTTGTTTCTGGATGATTGGCGTTATGCACATCGACGATGTGTTGACCATCGTCTGTCATGCCAACTACTCCTGCTTGTGATAACATGAGTTCGTCCACAACGAGAAGCCGTGTTGGATCGTAACGCTCTGGCTTGCCCACTTTTATCGACGCGGGCTGGATTTGTATTTGGATGATCGGCCCGATTTTGTGCATTATTTTCCTACAACGTAGCGTAATTCTTCGACAACGCGCTCTAGCTCTGTGGCGGCATTGGTTGCTGAGGTTGCACCAGCCGCAAGCTGTTCTGTCACCTGGGTTGCCACCTTTAACGCGGTTGAGAGTTTCTGATTGCTTGTGCCTTGATAATGTGCGGCCTGTTCTATGTATTGTGCTGCCGCGATTGCACGCTCCAAGTGTTGTAGAGCTACCTCTGCGTCTACGGAATACCAATTATGGAATAGCTCTGTTCCAATACCATGAAGTTGGCGTGCCGCTGCCTTTGTTGCGTCCGTGTAGTATTGGACCGACTGTAAGCCCACTTGCGACGAATCGACGACCCAAATTTGTTCTGAAGCGGCGTCCTGCTGTCGCGTTGCAAGAGTATTCAATGCATAACTACTTTTTTGTAGTGATTCTACTGAAGCCATAATCGGATACGAGATGCGCCGCCCGACGACAATGCCGATGATGGCTGCGAGCACAGAGATTGCTAACGCAATAAAACCTGTAAAGAGTAATTGTTGGTTAGCAACGAGCGTCACTACACTGACTGGACTTAGGACATAGTATGTCCAGGGAACTGTGCTCGCGGCAAGTTGCACAATTTGAAACATCTCGCTTTGACCCGTTGGCTGTCCCTCAAATGTGGTGTTTGAGGTGCTGTGAAGATGCTGTGCTAGAGTTGCGTCAGCAAGCGTTGACACAGTATTGGCTGAGCCATAGCGAGCCTCGTTTGTGATACGTTGCTGTAGCTGTGCTGGTAGTTGGGCAACAGATGTAAAGAGGCGTGATTGCTGTGTATCCGCGATGCGCACGCCATTCTCATCGAGAATGAAGGCATAGCGTCCATTGTTATTATTGCTTGCATCTTGCTGTACGATATTCCAAATGTAGTCAAGGTTCAGGGTCGCACGCATGAAGCCGAGAAATGGAGTGTTCGCCATGCCTCCAATAGGGCTATAGATATCCACCGAGGCTTTTTTCGTGGTGGGATTGTAATACACTGGCGAGGGGAAGGTCTTGAGCGAACGTACTTGCTGCAAGTCTTCGGGTGGCACTATATACTGCCCATGCGCCTTTGGCTTGGTTGGATAGGACAGAAGCGGTGTGCCTTGAGGACCAAAAAGTGCCCATGTGACATAGTGCTTATCACGGAAACTGCCCGCCGCCAATGCATAACTGGCATGAACAGCGAGGTCTTGATATGCAGGAGTGTGACTCGGCGTCGCCTGCAAAAATGTTTGAACCGATGGCACCTGACTCAACGTTTGAGCATCGAGTAAGCGTTCATTAAAGTAGGTGTTAATCAACTGTACACGCGACTGCGCATCGCTTGTCATTGCTTCGTTTGCTTGCGTGGTCAAGGTTGGGCGTGATTGCAATTCACTAAACACTAGTGTGATGAGCAAAGGGAGCACCGCCGCAAATACCAGACCGATAGAGATACGCACAGAGAGTGAGGTGCGTTGCCGCTGTCGTCGTGCTGTTTGTTGCAATCCTTGTTGAGCCATGAATATGAACCGTCCTTTGTTCTCTATCGAATAACGCCAATATACGTGAGATCACGAAGCAGTGGAAGTCCCTCGTCTTGCCTACGTCCTATCAAACGTAAAAGTTCTGCCGCGTTCCTTTGTCCATCAATCAACAAGAAGAGTTGACGATGAGTGCGTGACAAGTGTGCTTGTGTGATGAGTTGTAACGCTTTCTCTAACTGCTGAGTGCGCTGAGGCACCACAAGTAGTTCAGCATCAGTCCTCCCTACAGAAGGAATTGGTGGCTGAAGTGCTTCTGACGGCACACGTTGTGGTTGCGTGTCACGCTTCTTTTGCACAAACCCTTGCTGTAGCACTGCTGGTAATGGTTGTGTTGTGCGCGTTGTTTCTTGTTCTGCTATAAATGTAAATCGGCAAGTTCCCCACGACCTGAGCCAGAGCAGTGCTTGTTGGCCTTGTATTCCACGGTTAGAACGAGCCTGTGTGATATGTCCATTGTCAAAGGTGATTTCCCCCACTTCTGGGGACGAGTCAGTATCGCGTTCCACGGTTAAGACGCCCGTTTTGCGCCCAAGCTGAATGACCTCAATGACGTTGGCAAGCTGGCTTGTCTCCGTCCCACGTTGTTGTGGCATGGACATATTACTCCGACTCTTGACATTCGAGTTCCTTATAAGAATAAACAGATGAATTGGCACCGATGACGTATGTTTGTCACCATCATCTATTGATACCGCGAATACTCTTAGATGAGTTAGCGATACAAGCATATCATATATGACAATCCGTGACAAAGTATATGACGCTCTATCATGTGACGCTTGAAATACCTGTTTATCATTCTTGTGTAATAGTACTTTTAGCGTATCTCGTGTCAAAATGTTCCTGCTTCGTTATGCATGTTAAGAGTGAATATCGTGGTAGAGATAGATATTGTGATGTAACTCAATAATTGGTACGTAGGGGTCTAATTCATTACACCCTATTGACACATCACAGGCCGAACGAGGGTGTAATGAATCAGACCCCTACAGAGATGCTTTCATACGTGCATATTTTTTACATCGACTCATCTAGTTTCTACAATGCCATTTATTGGTAACTAGCTTTACTTAATGAAACATGCGATAATGGTAAAACCTGTGCTAGGGTATGTGGGCCGGGAACAGAGAGAGGCGTGGGCTTCTGCTGTCAACCTTGAACCTTTTAGAATGTCCATGCTATACTTCATAGGCGTGTAAATATAGCTAGCGTGTTATTTTGAAGCAGGGAGCTATCTTCGATGGAGTCTCGAAACCTCTCCCAGTCGTCAGGGCCATTTCCTGGTACGAGGGGACCGGATGGTACGAACGGTGCGGGTAGTATCTATACGACTACTCAGCAGAACGTCGTGCAACCTGAACTGCTCTCGATCAACAATTTGGCTCGTTGTTGCTCCGAAGAGACCAACAAATTTCTGAAGCAGAACGCCTCGAATGACCGCTTCTGCCTGGAAATGTTTCGCCGCGCGATTGTCAAACGTGATGACGACGCGTGGGCATGTATTTATCAGCAGTATGCACCACTGGTACTCACATGGGTCACACAACATCAGAGCGCAACTCCGCTTCTAGGACAAGATGGAAGTGGTCCATTAGTCAATGCTGCATTTGCGAAATTTTCGCAGGCTCTTACGCCTGTGAAGATGGCAAACTTTGACTCACTCGCTGCCATTTTGAAATATCTCAAAATGTGTGTCCACAGCGTGGTCGCCGACGAAGTGCGTTCACGTCAGGCACGGCAATACGAAGAGACGTTGGAACTTATCGAGCATGAGCCAGCATCCGATGACCCAGCCGATGATGTGGTATCTAATATTTCGGCACAGGGGCTTTGGAAAGTTATTCAAGAAGAGTTAAATGGTGAAGATGAGCGTGTCCTCATCTACCTTGCCTATATTCAGGGTATGAAACCCAGCGAAATCAGTAGTCAACATAAGCGACTCTTCCCAACAGTTGATGATGTCTATCGTATTAAGCGCAACGTCTTAGAGCGTTTGCGTCGTAATCGCCGCCTACTTCTGTTGTTTCGTGACCATTTGTAAGTGACTACATCGCTCATGCAACGCTCTTTTTTCAGTTCTTCCGCAAAAGGACCAGGCGAGTGCTAAAACGGTAGTATGCATCGTTTATTGAGATGAAAAGAAAAAGTTTGCTGAGTAGTATGTAGTATACAAGCGGCACTGGGGAGAGTCGAGGGTCTACTGTCAACCTACTCTCGTTCGACTAGAGGAAAACGCTCATGGAGTGTAGTAATCCGGGTGCTATCCGGGATGAAGAGTTATTCGCTTATCTTGAGGGGGAGAGTGTGCGACCTGGAGTACGACAGCATCTCGTAGCTTGTCAGTACTGCTCATCTCAGGCGAAGACGTATCAACGGCTAGAACTCAAATTAATTAAAAATCTGTATCGGTGGGATTGCCCCCCCAATCAGGTGCTTGGTGACTATCAGTTTGGCTTGCTTAGTCCGCAGCAGTCCGTCGAGGTCGGGAACCACCTGAGCATGTGTGTTCTGTGCAAAGCAGAGGTAGCACAGCTTACCGAGTTCCTTGCGAACGATCCATTCCTTGTGCCACAAAGTCATGTCGCGGCACGACCTGCTGTAAACGCGGTCCGACCCGTGCAGGAGGCGAAGCGTGCATTAGAGAATTTGCGCGATACGTCTTTCGTGGGTGCAAGACGCATTCTGGCAACGCTAGTACCGCAGCAACCTCGAACAGCTTTGCAGCGTAATGGTTCGCAACAGCTCGCCGCGTGGCCTCGTCGCTACAGTGCTGAAGACGTAAACGTCTCTATCCAGGTAGAGCGTGGCACGGCTTCTAAGGATACGCTCCAGGTGATCGGGTTTGTGGCGCGTAAAGGGACAACGCTTGAAGCGTTAGATGGCACGCCCGTAAAGCTGATTCAGCAGACGCCCACCTCGACGAGAGAAGAAGCGGAGCCGATTGACGATCTCGGTAATTTCGTCTTTCCTGCTGTTATAGCGGGAATGTACACGATGGAAATTCACTTTAAAGAAGGTATCGTCGTCATCGACAAGTTACCTATTGAGATACAATAATACATCATCGGATGAACGTTCGTTGTAGGGGTCTAATTCATTACACCCTGTTGGCATGTACAAATGTGGCTAATTGTGGAAATGCTTTACTTCAGCCATTAACATTGTCGAATGCCAACAGGGTGTAATGAATTAGACCCCTACAATGGGTTTGCAAATTCCTATCACTTGAAACTATGATCGTATGACACCGCAAGAACTGATTTCGAGTTTACTTCTCAAGAGTGAAGAGCAAGGTCGGCACTTGTTACAAGCACAGGTTCCCTTGCTTAACGACGCCACGCTCGATCAACTTATCTTCCTGCTTAAAAAAGAGACGGACCGACGCTGGGCGAATGATGCACAAGCGTCATTTCTGCTTTCAGGCTATCTCTTGTTTATTGGGGACCTCACGCACAATACCTACTATCATGCACTTGGCCTCATGGCGCGTGGCGATGCACTGCGTCGTTTAGATCGTGACCAGGATGCCGTACCTTTTTTTGATGCAGCAGGTGAAGAATTTCTCGCCATTCAAGATGAGGTAGGTTGGGCCAGGACGCGCATTGGACGTATCAGTTCATGCCTGCGTTTGAATCGCACCACAGAAGCACTCCGCGATGCGACACAGGCACGTGATATCTTCATGCGTCACGGTAAACTACTTCGTGCGGGTCAGATTGATGTAAACGCAGCCGTTATCAACTTCGAGCTAGGGCAGTATGATGCAGCTATTCGCCTCTTTGACCGCGCCATTGACACATATCTTATGCACGGCGAAAACGTTGATCTCAATATTGCACGTGCGCGTGGTAACAAAGCCCTTACACTGGCAGCACAAGGACGATTTCGTGAAGCGGTCGCACTGCATGAACAGGCGCGGATAACATTTCTTGCACATGGCGAACGCGAAGAGATATCGGTGGCACGTGAGGATCTCAACATTGCTGATATCTATGCGGCACAAGGTCATTATAGCCAAGCACTCTTGCTCTATAATCAGAGTCGTGCGCTCTTCATACGTTATGCTATGTCTTTTTCGGCGGCAGAGGTGGCACAGCAAATGTGCTTCTGCTTAATGCGCTTGAACCGTGTGCGTGAAGCCTATGAACTTGCCGAAGAGACCGTCGAATTTTTCCGTACCTCGCCCGCACACCATCACAACTTGGCACAAACATTGATGCATCAAGCGGCAGCTGCATCTCTTGAAGGCGATATCAACGCGGCAGAAGATATGCTCCAAGAAGCCAGTGATCTGCTAGAGGAGGGTGGTCTAGTACGCCTCGCTGCCTTCGCTCGTCTCAGACGCGCAGAATTGTACTTTGCCGACAAAAAGATGGAGGCCAGTCTACGTGAGGCGCAATATGTTGCTGATGCCTTCGCGGAACAAGAGGACTTGCCGCAACTAGCACGTGTTACACTTCTGCAAGCGCGTATCGCCGAAGCTGAACACAACCTACCCACAGCACAATATCTGTGTGACTCCGCTCTCGATATCGCCAAAAGTCAGGACTTACTAGAACTCAAGTATCACTGTGACGACTTACTTGGTCAACTTGCGGAGCAGCGTGGCGATTTAGAGACAGCAGCAGCCTCCTATGAGAGTGCGGTTCAAGGCATTGATGAGGTGCAGAGCCGTCTGGTGATGGATGCACGCACCAGTTTTCTTGAAGATAAAGCAGGTATTTATCAGCGTGCCATGATGCTTGCGTTGAAGCGTGGTGACAAAAATCAGGCACTTATCTATGTGGAAAAGGCCAAGTCGCGCGTACTGGGTGATTATCTGCGCAACAACATTGATATTCGCTTACGTGCTGGTGATAAGGCGGGAGAAGCCATTCTTGGAGACTTAGCACGGTTACGTGAGGAGCAGGCTTGGTTTAGCTCAATTGTCTACGAGACCGAAAACGAGGCAAACTTGAGCGATACTGCTATCATGCGCATTCGTACTGTCGGACCAGTCAAGGCGCGACAAGAGATGCAGCAGCGTGAACGGCATATTGAGCACTTGTTAGAACAGATGCAACTACGTTCAGTCGGCGATCTAGTAGCACGTTCGCGCTCAAACTGGACAAATAGTATTGTGACATCGCTCTGGCCGAAGCTTGACCCCAAGTCACTCATGCTCGAATACTATCTGACCGACAAGGACATTTATATCTTCCAACTGACACGCAATGGGGTCGATGTGCAGGTTGTACACGATGCTGTACCCAAGCTGGATCGCTTATTGAGCTTGTGGCGTGCTAATCTTGATCTTGCAAGTCAAGCTGCTGGCAATGCGGACCGCGCTCAAGCATTCTTCGGGTTGCAAGAGAATAGTCTTGGTCTGCTACAACGCCTGTACGATCTGCTCCTACGTCCCGTATCAGACGCGCTCTACGCCTGTGAGCATTTGATCATCGTGCCTTACGGTGTATTGCACTATTTGCCCTTTCATTGTCTCTTCGATGGCGTGCAATTTGTCGTTGAACATCTCGACATCTCGTACTTACCGTCGGCGGCCTTGCTTGATATCTGTCGTCAACGAGGGCAACGTATCGAAGCTAGCAAGGTGCATCTTGAAGACTCACTGGTAATGGGTCTTTCCGATCACGGGCGTCTAGCCTATGCTGCTCATGAAGCAGAGGTGGTGGCTAAGCAATTGGGCGCACCATGTGCTTTAGACGCGCAGGCGACAACAACGCTATTAGAACATGTCGGAGCGCGAAGTCCTATTGTGCATATCGCCGCACATGGCTTGTTCCGCCTTGACGCTCCTAACTTCTCGCATGTCAAACTTGCTGATCGTCAGCTTAGTGCGAGCGAAGTGTTCAACCTTGACCTCTCAGCCTGTTCACTCGTCACGCTCAGTGCTTGTGAGACTGGACGTGCTGTTGTACGTGGCGTCGATGAGGTCATTGGACTTGGACGCGGTTTTCTCTATGCGGGTGCCGCTTCTCTGTTGCCTACGCTCTGGAAAGTGGATGATGCCAGCAGTGCTGAACTCATGGAGATGTTCTATCAAGCCCTCTTACGCGGCTACTCAAAAGCCGCCGCACTCGCGCAAGCACAACGCGCGTTTCTTGCGCGTGCGCGAACCTCCGTGCGCCCCTATCGTGTGCATCCCTACTTTTGGGCTGCTTTCCATTTAATCGGCGACTTTGGACCGTTGTTGCGGTCGTGATTATTGCGAATGAACAAATTACAAAGATACGTCGGCTGTAGAGGTCTAATTCATTACACCCTCTCGGCATTCCACAATGTTGGTAGGACGTATGGAACGTTTCAATATTCCCCCAACGTGATCTATCGCCGAAAGGGTGTAATAGAATTAGACCCTACGGGCATTTCATATCC
>CAXTWV010000217.1:0-8573 GCA_964248005.1 uncultured Ktedonobacteraceae bacterium
ATTGCGAGCTACCTGAAACAGCCAGGGTTCAAATGGTTGGTCAATTCTCAGTGCAGGTAAGGCGAGATAGAGCTTGAGAAACACATACTGCAGAATGTCTTCGGCCTCAGTTCCATTATGTGTCAGGTGACAGATAAAGGAAAACAACCAGGGACGATAGCGATGCACAAGCATGGCAAATGCATCCTCGTCCCCTGCCAGTGTACGCTCAGCAAGCAGACGATCAGAAACCTCTTCGTAATGAGGTCTTCTCTTTCCCGTCTGCATACCCGCTTTCCTTCCTTAACACAGAAGATGACCTATATAGAGGACAAGCTTCTAGCAACCGAGGAAGGGGGGCAGTTCTGCCCTCCTTCCTCGGTTGCTAGAAGCTTCCGCCACCACCATTACTCATCATATGTTGCGCCACGGCACCTACCAATCCGCCAAGGCCGCCTTGTCCCATGCCGAGACCGCCTTGCCCCATCATGTTGCCAGAAGCACCGCCGCCTTGCCCAAACATCTGTGAAAGCATATTTGGTTGCTCTTGTCCCATCTGATGGAAACCCTGCGCCATCCCTTGTGGGTCATTCGGATTTGCACCATACTCTTGAGGCATCTGTTGGGCAAATTGTGAGCGTTGCTCATAGGGCATTTGCTCAAAGTGCTGTTGATAGACCTGTTGCTGAGTGTCAGCAGGGGCATTTTGCATGAACTGCTGCATATTACCCATCGCCTGATTCTGATCGATGCCATTATAGTTGCCAGACTCGCGTGCCTGCGAATACTGCTGATACGTTTGCTGATTGTTTTGATCAAAGGGCCACATACGATTTCTCCTTGAGCCATGCTCTCTCTTATGAGGGGATACTAGTTCCGCTCGTCTTAGACTTTGTTGATTGTGCTGTTTGCTTGGTCGTTTCTGCCACATCTTGACTGGTTTGTTTCACGTCTGTTGCGGCTTGTTGAGTCGTATCAGCAAGCGTACCACCTGTTGACTTTATCTGTGAGGCAACTTGTTGTGCATTCTCTTTCAGCGCGTTTGCTGTCTGCGCTAAGGTATCGGAGGCTTGCTGGATGTACTGAGAGCCTTGCCCACCTTGAGAAAGCGAGGCGCGTATGCTCGACACACGCTCACCGACCAAACGGCGCGTCTCTTCGCCTCTCATTGGCGCGACTAACAAGGCCACTCCCACTCCGACAATCAGGCCATTCATAAACTTTCCCATTTTGGAACATTCCTTTCTTTAAGGATGCCTGAACAAGGCATCCCCTTCCGTGTTTTCGCAGAATAGGCTAGAGCGTGTCTTTGTCCACGTTGTTGTAATCGTCGTTCTCTTCTCCTAGTGAATAGATGTTCCTCTCGATGGAAGAGTGTGATACGTTGTTGCGTTCATCCGGTGATGTACATTTATTTTGCGCGTGGGATGCTTTTTAATTGCTCGAATGGAACATCGAGTTGGGCGTTCGCTGTATCTTCCTCTGCAGGCTTTTGCTTGACTTCATAGAGCAGGAAGAGCAAGCTAAAACAGATGCCACTCAACAACGTTGCCCAAGTTGCAGGAGAGAGGGCTTGTCCCATCGCAATGGCGACAGCAGGATTAAGTATCCCTCTGCTTATCACCAACCCGGCGGCAAGTGCGCCCCCAATCGCGATGCCACTGCCTGCCTGCGGCACGTTCTTCTCTGAAACAGCCATTACCGTTAGCATCAATAGTCCAAAGCCGAAAAACTCCGCGAGTGGACTGGCTGCGGTATAATGAGATGCCAGATGACCAGTAAACATTGCCACGAGCAGTGCCAGTCCTGCCCCTGCGACTTGGACAATGATATAGATCAGACCTGTCAGGACGGGAAGGCGACGAGTTACCATTAAGCCAAGCGACACGGCGGGGTTGAGATTGCATCCCGAAATCGCGCCGATGGCATAGACAAAGACACCAAGCGTTACACCAACGACATAGGGTGTCCCACTAATTAAGGCGGCGAGCGTCAGAAAAAAGGTGCCGACGAGTTCCGCCAAGACTGACTTCACAATAGTTCTGCTGTCTTTCATCGAGTGTTCCTTTGTCCTCTTGTGGGCGCAAGAGACACGGCTCTCAGAGGTCACAGGCAGCACGCGTGCTGCCTGCAAACACTCTTTGTCGGAAGACGGTTAGAGTTTTCGGGGGTTGTTCTCTCCCTGGATAGTGACATTTCCTTCCTGCTCGATGCGAGCTTCCTCATGCCTGACAGTATCCGTGACCTGTTGGGTCTCCTGAACGGCTCGCTTGCCAATGGCGACTTCACCTGTCACGACTGTGTTCTTGGTCACGTTGACTTGCTCTTCACTCACGGGAATACGGATGGTTTCGCCTTCACCAATGGGGGTATTATCAATTTGTCCACCCGTGACAGCGTGTCGCTCAATTACGACTTCCTCATGCGTGACAGGCACGTTGATGGTCTTCTGCTCCGTCACAACCTCTTTGTGCAAATTAACTTCTCCCGCCTGCACACGGTCCTTGGTCACGTTGAGCTGTTCCGCGCGTAACCGAAGTGAACGAGGCTGGTGAAATTCATCTTGTACATCGCTAGTCGTGGTCTGAGCAGAAAGTGCCGCGGCGTTCGGTGTATAGCCCGCGGAAGTCTGCGTTCCCGCCGTTTGATGCTCGTAGTCGTAGCCACCATACTGGTGCAGAATATCATGAGCCTGTTGCTCCTGCCCATCGGGTCGGACAGAAACGACGGTACGACCGTTCTGGAATTCTTGCGCATAGTAGTTTGCCTGTTGGCGTGGCATATCAAGACCTAGCAAGTCGTTCTTGAGATCAACTCCTTGCTGTCCCTGCGTAGCGACGCCCACTTGGTCATACCCGAAACCGGCTTGTTTCAACGCGCTGAGTGCTTGTCGTGCTTGTGCTTCTTGCTCGAAGACGCCAGCGACAATAGATGCTTGGGTTGCCATGAAAATTCTCCTTGTTCTCTTGTGAGGAAGAGGGCGTTCAAAGAACGATCTTCCTCTTGGTAACGACATATATAAGTAGGAATGTGACAAGTGGAGTACGTTACCTCCGTGGCACGTCAGGACGTAGGGCTGGAGGTGTTTGCGCTTGCACTCGGTTCATGTTTTGCTGTGCCTGTAACTGTGTAGCAGCAGTGCTGGCAGCACTCTCGGTACGAGCCAGGTACTTACGGGCAGTATCTTGTCCACCAAGACCGAAGGCGAGACCAGCAGCAAGGGCAGCCGCACCCACAATCGCGGTAAACAGAATATTCAAGAGTGCTGGTGCAATGCCTAACTGTTCAAGCGCAATCAAGGCCACGAAGCCCATGATGGCGTAGCGAGCGACGTTCGCAAAGATATTCGGATTGCCAATCTTCGCGCTACCTGCTGCTCCGCGCACGATGTCCGCGACAATGGTTGCAGCAAACGTCCCCAGGAAGAGGATCAGAATAGCGACAAACACGTTGGGTAAGAATCCAATCACCTGACCGAGCAGATTACTTACGGCGGTTAAGCCAAGTGCATCCACTGCTGGGACCAGGAAGATCAGGAAAACGAACCAGTAGACTAATTTGCCAAGCACATCGGCAGCATCCGTCTTGATCCCTGACTGAGTGAGTAGGCGTGACAAACCAATGCGGTCGCCGATACGGTCGAAGCCGACCTTGCGGAGCAGGAAGGTCACTGCTTTGGAAAGCGCAGTAGCAACAATCCACCCGACAAGCAGGATCACCAGAAACCCAAGGAGTTTGGGGACGAAGGCAAAGACCAGGGCCAGGGCTGCTGCAAATGACGAGATAACAGCATCAATAATGTTCACATGGAACTCCTTTTCGACTCGAATGCAGAAAAGCTGCATCCAATAACATAGAAGGATGAGGTCAGTAGGAAAGAGTATCCAGCTGGGAAACACAAATAGTCCGTGTCTTACACATCAACATTCTGCTAGTACAGCGAGGAAGCGTGATGAGTATTCTTCGAGACACACATATCTCCGACCTTACACACTAGAAATCTCTTTCAAGAACACATTAGGAGATGGACGTTTTGGCAAGGTTTCGTTCGTGTCGCACTCGAAAGCTTCCTTGCAGAGTGCCCTGGGTATCAGAAGAAGGAGGGACAACGACCACCTGATGCATTGACAGCCGTTGAGCAGAGAACGAAGCATCTATGCTTGCACTCTTTCTCACTCATGTGTGATACCTGAATGCTTAGAGTGTTTCTAAACATCAAGAATAATACACACAGTAATAGGGAAAAGTTTCACTTTTTATGAAATCTTATTTTTTTATAATAAAATAAATCCGATAATTAGAAGAAAAATTGTAAATATTCTTTAGAATGCTATAAAACTCTTTGGAATAAAAAGTGCTTCTATTTTCCTCTATTTAAGAGATAAGATTCATGTTATAAGCAGATTTTTTCAGTATATATGAAACTTTTGAGGTTCATGAGACGTGTTTAGTAATGTTACTGAGAAAAGTTCTCACCATTCGGGTTCCACCTGATGGTGAAAAAGAGTGCAAGTATAGATGCTTCTCGACCCGCTCAGCCGATCTACTTACCAGCCATTGTGCCTCCCGTTGGCATTAGGGAACACTCTTTGAGTAAATATGTGCTTGCCATCAGAGAGACAACAGATCGTCCCTGCGGTCTTGCTCGGCGCTTGGGCTACACAGGCCCAAAGGCGACATATTTTGCACTATATCGCTTAAAGATGAGAGACAACCCTAGTCTTCAAGCCACCACGACACTTTCAGGCTTCTTTATCCTTGAAAATGACTTCTATCTTTCGAGCGAAGCGTCTGCTGAAGGAACGTATGCTCACACGACAAGCTTGAAAGCACGATGTGACCAGCATTATTACAACAGAGAATTGTTTTTCTGTCTTTTTTTGTACTGTTAGAGAAGGAAGGGATAGCACAGATAGTCTCTTCCGTGAAAGAAAGAATAGAGCTAATGACACTTGAACTCTTAATTGTTGCTGACGTGTTTCGGCACGAAGCTCAGGCGAAACATGCGCTTGAAGCACTCAGGCAAGCGGGCTTTGGATATGACCAGATTGGCATTGCCATGAAGGGACACGAAGGTATCGACTTGCAGAGCGATTTGCAGAACCTGGGCGTTTCTCACGAGCAGGCGAGCTATTATGCGCATGAAGTGGAGGCCGGGTACACGGTGGTCTCGGTTCGACCCGATGGTCGTGAGCAGGAAGCGCACGAGATTATGCGGCAGAGCGGAGCCTTTACGGATGCTGATAGTGGAACATCTCAAACATCTAACTTCGACAAACAGAAAGATGCATGGGATCGAGCCGCAGCTTCTCATCAGGCATACCTTGCTGAGCAACTTGCCTCAAAGACACAAGAAGATTTTCATCAGCCCCGTTCACTCAAACCCCGTATGTCTGTAACCACAAACAGTGTACAGGCAGAGGAAGCGGAGATGCATCCTGAGATGACCACTGAGCAGAAGCCAAGTATCGCTCCGATTGTGCAGCAAGAGGAAGTCACTGAGCAGAAGCCAATTGTATCTCCTCTCACTCAGGACACTATAGTTACTGAGTTGGAGCAGAGTGTCGCTCCTGTTGTACAGAACGGTGCCGCACATGAGCAATCCTCTCTTACAGAAGAAGAGCATTCTGAAACGGTATCCATCGACGACGAGGAGACACTTCGCCGCCTGAGAAGCAATGTACAGGATAGTGCAGAGATACTTCCGCCACAGGCACAACAGGAACAGCCAAAAAACAGCAACATGGTGAGGATGGGGATAATTCTTGGAGGGTTGCTGCTCGGTGTGAGTACAGGTGTGCTCGTTGCTCTGCTTCGAGGGAAGCAAATACGGCAATTTGTCCTTTCGACCACCCAAATGATGAAGACACAACGCACGACTAGCATGAGAAACCGCAATCACGAATAGGCAAGAAGAAAACGTCGGGTGGAAGAACACCCGACGTTTGTGTGTAAGATGCAGGTTATGCAACCTCGTTCTCTTGTGTAATGACACGAGATGACGCTGGTGTTACATTGTACCGTGCTCGTAATGGAGCAGGGATACGGTAGACATCGCGAACAAGCCCAAGACGTTCAAGAGCGAGGATGAGGTAGCCAGAAAGATCGAACTGCCACCAGTGGAGACCATGAAAAGCTGAGCGCGGGAAGGCATGATGGTTGTTATGCCAACCTTCACCAAAGCTTAACAAGCCAATCAGCCATTCGTTCCGACTTCGGTCTTTTGTCTCAAACTCGCGTCTGCCGAAGGTATGGCAGATGGAATTGACACTCCAAGTAACGTGATGCGTCAAGAAGATGCGTACTAATCCACCCCAGAGCAGACCAGTCCATCCACCAAGCGCAAAAGGAATGAGTAGCGAAAGCACGACCCATAGGAAAAAGGTCCGACTGACAAAGACAATCATCGGGTCTTTGAGCAAGTGACGGCAGTAGAACTCAGGATCGGCCGTACCATCTTTGAACATCCAACCGATATGCGCGTGAAAAAAGCCCTCGACGGGACTATGCGGATCGCCCTCTTTATCAGCGTGTGCATGATGCTTGATATGCGTTGCCGTCCACTCCAGTGCCGACCCTTCGAGCGACATGGAAGCAAGGACGAGGAGCAGAAACTTTATTGCAGGATGCGCTTGGAAACTCCGATGGGTCAACATCCGATGGAAACCCATTCCCACACCAATAATGGTCAAGGAATACATGACTCCCAACAGAACCAGATCGGATGTGTGAACGGCACGTTCCCAAAGCAGGTACATCGCGAATATGACTGCGAGGAAGGGAATAACAACAGCAGCAAGGACCGCTGCTTTATAGGACTTGGATTGCATGAAACCTCCGTGTAATGGTGCCGCTGAAAAATGGCACATGTATAAGAGTATTCGAGAAGCGGATTTGTTTCATGGCTTTCTAAGCACATTTTTGCAACACAACCGAATGTAGAAGCAAAGATCAAGGGAAGTTGTTGGTCTTTTGATGAGGGAGCTTGACAGAAAATACTATATTTGTAGGTGTAGCTTGTGTCTAGGTGGAGGTCGAAGCAAACTGTCGGACCTAGACACTGCAAGACAAGGTAGACTCTAAAGAGCTTGAATCTACTCGTTCTTACCGACCATTACCTCTGTAGATTTAATAATCGCTACAACTTGATTGCCCTCTTGCAGTTGAAGCGATTTGACGGCATCATCAGTGATGACTGAGGTAATTTGCTGACCATCGGGCAGTTCAATGACTACTTCTGCCATGATGTCTCCATGCTTGATCGATTTGACGGTTCCTTTTAACTGGTTACGTGCGCTCATTTCCATTCTAAAAATCTCCTTTTATCTATCTCAATATGTTGAGTAGAAATTATGTCACTCCTGAATAGGTCAAGGAACACCTCACAGTCATGTCTAATAGACAGGACACAGAGCAAGGATGATAGGTGACTTGACATCATAGGCAGTATAACACATCTCGTACTAACAAAAATGTGCTATTTCGTTATGAAAGAACACTTCTACGCGATGGTTACAAGGTGGGTATTGAACCATTGGCTGGCGAGTTGTGCTACCTTGGTGACGCTTTCTTTGGTTGTGAAAAGCGATGAGGCACCTGCGTCCACCTGCTCAAAGCGTTTCTCTTTGGCGAGATGTTCTAGTGCATTCTGACTTTGTGTGACTGCTTGTGTGTTTTGTGTCGAAGCGATAAGCAAGACAGGAGCCAGTACACGTTGCAGATAGTCTTGCGCCTGGTCAAGCGAACCACCAGCCGCCACGACTGCTGCCACAACATCTGGTCGCTCGGCAGCCGCAATCAGTACCGCGCCTCCCGTCGCGCCAACACCAAAGTAGCCGATTGAGAGATGCTGTGTCTCATCGTTTTCTAGGAGCCATTGTGCAATACCTGCGATACGTTGTTCCATGATGCCTGTGTTGTGGCGAAAATAATCTGTCCCATCATCCAACTGCTGCTCCTCTGCTGTGAAAAGGTCTACCAGCAGTGTCGCGATAGTGTCCTGAAACAGAACTTGAGCCATCGAGAGCGCGGTCTGGTGTGAACTCTGCGCACTACCCTCAATACCATGCGTGATAATAACGAGACCATGTGCATCGACGGGAAGATGTAGCAGTCCTGCAAGTGTCACGGCTCCAGCTCCAACTTGGATAAGTCGTCCATTGTCTGTGCTATTTGTTGTGTTTGTATTTTCTAACATGTGTGGAGTTACCCTTCCTCTTTGTATGGTCTCATTTAACTACATGCTCGCGGCGCAATACAAGCCAAAGCAAAGTATATTGAATCAGACCTCTACACTGTTTTCTCTATCCCTATTACGTATAACAACCCATAATTATATTCACTCAGCCATTTCTAATACTTTAAAAGGTAATAGCGAACTTTTTATGAAACCTTCCTTGGCTCCTATACGTGAACAAAGAGGAAGGTGTGTTATGAATATACACTACTCATAATCAAAAAATAATCTTGATAGTTTTTGAATGTGGGTGTTTCTAATAGTAGCACCCGCGCCAACAATACTAAAAAATATTGATATACTAGGAGGAAAAACATGGCTTTAACTGGACGTACAGTAATCGGTGTCTTCGACGAAG
>CAXTWV010000218.1:0-5389 GCA_964248005.1 uncultured Ktedonobacteraceae bacterium
TACAAAAGTACATAAATGTTGACATGAATTTCCATTCTCATTATGATACACTCATTATGTGGGAAGGGAACTTCGTCATGGAAATGCACCCAGATTTGTATAGGTACTGTACACACCATAACAACATTATAAGTCCAGAGCAAGAAGCAATCATCACACACGAACAAGGACCACTTCTAGTAATTGCAGGTCCGGGTTCTGGAAAAACGTATAGCCTCACACTACTCGCAATGAATTTGCTCCTTCACGGCTATGCACATCCTTCTGAATTTATTCTTTGTACCTATACGGAAAAGTCTGCATTTGAAATACAGGCTCGTCTCACTCAGATAGCACGCGAGGTAAACTTCAATCAAGACCTCTCGCACATGCGTATTGATACCATCCATGGCATATGTACCCGCATTATTGCAGAGCATGTGCAAGATACACCGTTAGGCAACGGATACGAAACACTTGACCAATTTCCGCAACAATTACTCATCTTTGAACAGCTTGAGAAACTCTGTGACGCTTCATCACAAAGAGTATTTCAGGAACGTTGGGGAACGCGTTGGAAGATTACAAAGGGGCTACAATTTTGCTTCGACAGAATTGTCGATGAATTGATTCTTGACGATCTCAAGCAGGCTTATCCTTTTTCAAGTAGAGAGTATTCTCAGCAAACTAGCGAATTTTTGCAAAGTATTACACGTAGTTACCTCGCCTATCAACGCCTATTAGGAAAGACACACCGTGTTGATTTTGCCCATCTACAAAAAATTGCTCATAAGTTGCTCACCGATCCACAAAAAGCACCATACATCACGCAAGGGATAAAGTATGTTCTTGTTGACGAATATCAGGACACGAATTATATCCAGGAACAAATCCTGCTACAACTAGCCTCCGCGACTGGCAATCTCTGTGTCGTCGGTGATGAAGACCAAGCCTTATACCGCTTTCGTGGCGCGACCGTGCGCAATATTCTTGAATTTACCGAGACATGTAGGAAGCAGACAACGTTCCCACCATGCAAGACAATGCACCTTACAACGAATTATCGTTCCCATCCTAAAATCATTGACATGTGTAATGATTGGATGAGTAGGACAGACTGGCATAATGCAAGTGGCACAGCATTCCGCACCGAAAAAATCATAAAGCAGCCCTTCAATAAGACGTTAGATAAACCTTATAATGCATATACAGCAGTGCTTGCAATTCGTGAAGAGAGCATTGACCAGGAAGCCTATCAATTCGCTGACCTTGTCGTGACACTCAAAACACAAGGAGTAATTACTGATTACAGTCATGTGGCTTTGCTGCTCCATAGTGTGAAACCATATTTAAGTGGTGCTTATATTGAGGCATTACGACAAAGAAATATTCCATCCTTTTGTCCACGCGCTCGAACCTATTTTGAGCAAGACGAAGTGCGCGTGATGATTGGATGTTTCGCACGGCTTTTTAGCTACGAGGAGACCAACAATAGCGAAATGACAGGAGATGAAACGATTGCGGTATACATGCGTGAGTGCAGGGAACAGCTTCAGGATATAGGTCTTGTACTTCCTGAGTTGGTGCAGGAGTTGGACGCTCTTGATGCATATATCGCACAACAGGTTGACCTCTCTACGATAGTGACAGACTGCTTTTATCGTCTGCTCGCGCTCGAACCATTTTTGGCGGCTATGCAAGAGCAGTTTAAAATGGACGCGTTAATTGCGCTATCACAAATAGTCGGGATGTTTCAGCAGTGCTATTCTGCATCCGAGTTGAGAACAAAGGAGCAGGTACAGGAGAAGTTCTTTCATACCTTCCTACGTCTTCTACACGCTGATGGTGTAAACCAGCGCGAAAATCCGCAACAGATGCTCCCCGTTGGACATGTGCAAATCATGACGGTTCATCAGGCGAAAGGGCTTGAGTTTCCTGTTGTTGTCGTAGGACGTTTGGACAAACCGCTTCCGCAAGCAGGGAACGAGGATCGAGAGTTAAAACACTTCTACCATAGACAACCGCCGTTTGAGCCTGATAATCGTATTGCAGGTTTTGATCTGGCGCGTAACTACTATGTAGCCTTTTCGCGTGCTGAGCATATCCTCATCCTAAGTGCGGGCAAGCAACCAAATAAGTATATTGCTCCACTTTTCAATACACTACCACATTACACCTCTGCTGATAAAGCGTTACTTCCAACTGTGCTACCGCCAAAACAAGAGAGTAAGCAACACAAACAACGCTATAGCTTTACGCAAGACATCACAACGTATGAAACGTGCCCAAGACGCTACGAGTATTTTCATGAGCATCGTTTTCTCGCATCTCAACCAAATGACTACTTTATTGGTCAAGCTGTGCATCAAACGCTGGAAAATATTCATCGCACGATTTGTAAGGGACACTTTGACACATTGCAACCTGATTCGATTTCTAGCATATTTGAAAAAGTCGCTGTTTGTCTTGAGCAAAAGAGTAGAGGCATCAAAAAGGGCGATAAAGATGAGGCACTTAAGCAAGTCATGAATTACTTCCAGCAGAATCAGCGCGTATTGCGAGACGTTGAACAGGCCGAGGTGCCCATATCGTTTGAGAAGGACGAGTACATTTTGACAGGCCAAATAGACCTGCTCATGCGTGTCAAGGGAAGGTTGCATCTTCTCGACTTCAAAACAGGACAGAGGCAACGTCACACACTCGAACAAATAGAAGCCTATGAGCGACAATTATGCACGTATGCGCATATTATTGAACAACGTGGTGAAGAATTGCCCGAACGCCTCTTTATTTATTGGACAGGCGAAGAACAGAGACAGGATGCCTTAATGGAGGTCTACTACCAGCCCGAAGAGGCGGAGCAAGCAGGCCAACATTTCGATACGATTGTCGCCAATATTCATAGAAAGGAGTTTCCTGCTAAACCTGGACCAAAATCGTGTGTCGCATGTGACCTGCGCAGTTTGTGTATGAAAGATGGTTTGCTATAATTGCTTTTGTAACTTATGCGACAGCAGGTTGAGCTTTCGTTGCACGAAACGAGGTGATTGTTACAACCGTTCCAGATTGCATAGAAAAGCGTAGACCACCAAAGCCATGCACTGTAGCAAACGAGTTATCTTGTCCAGTCAACATCCATGCCTTTGGTTCTTGCTGATCACTTTGCCAAACATTAGCGTACAACGTTGTGCCAACAATCCTAAAATGGAGCGAATAGGAGACGTTATCTTGCGCCGCAAAGGAAATAGAGCTAATGGTTGTGGCAGCTCCATGTACATGTTTGATAATCGCAAGATGATTTCCATCAATCAGTGCTTTATACCAGTCGCCTTCATCAGTCCAGCGCACCACGGCACCGATGTTTACATTTTGAGCAAACTGGTTTACCGAACCACTGAACACAATATCTTCGTTATTTCTCAGTGGGCCAAGTAGAGCATTTACAGTTCCATTACTTTGTGTGACAACTTGCCCCATCTTGTTTTTGATAGAGAAGGATGGATTACTGTTCGCCTCTCCATGCCACTGCTGAGCGTCCGATGCATTGCCCCAGAATGTTTGATCTCCACGCTGAAAGGTATCTTGAGCAACGATCTCATTTGTTGGAACGATAGTAGGATTTGCGCTCACAATAGCTGGAGCTTTGGTTACAATAGTAGACACTGTACTTGCCCTATGAGCAAATATGGTAAAGAAGATACCTGTACTACCTACAAGCACAAGCAATACGAGAGCAAGTACGAACCATGTTCTGCTCCGTGAAGGACTTTTACGAGGAATAGGATCGGTAGTCGTCACCCTCTCGGCAGGCATAACAGGAAGAGCCATTTGAGTCGCTGCGAGTGATGCAGACTCTGCGAAACCAATTCCTCTATTTGGCTCACTCATAAGAGTGGCATCGTCATGAAAAAGGATCGGTGTGACAGGATTCTGTATACGCACAGGTGGTGAACTACTAAAAACAGGAACAACAGGGTGCTGAGGAACTATCAGTTCATGCTGCGTGGGAGCATTATTTTTGTCAACCGACAGGCTTGCTTGCTCTAAAGCTTGTGCGAATGCGGAGACGGTCGCGAAACGCTGTTGTGGCTCTTTTGCCAGAGCGGTCAGCACAACGTCTTCAACAGCGGCTGTTAGTCCTGACACTTTCTCGTGAAAAGAGGGTGGTGGTACAAGATTGTGTTTGACCGCGATTTCGGTGAAAGAGCCTTGAAAGGGGCGTTCGCCCGTTAACCATTCGTATACCACAATAGCGAGCGAGTATTGGTCACTTGCAGTACGTGGATGAGCCGAAATTTGCTCAGGTGCCATGTATGCGATAGTGCCAGCCATATCGCGGACGTTCTGATAGCGCGAACTTTGCGCTACCTGTGCAATGCCAAAGTCACTTAACAAGATATCGTTCTTACTGCCTACCAGCATGTTCTCTGGCTTAATATCGCGGTGAATCACTTGCTGGCTATGGGCATAGTCGAGTGCCTCTGCCAATTGCTTGACATAGGAGACAACGGTGGCAAGCGGCACTCGGCTGCCCTTGGGATGCAGTTGACGGAGTGTTCCGTTTGGAGCATAGTCCATCACTAAAAATGGTGTCGCGTTTTCTATGCCAAATTCCAGCACACGAATAATATGTGGATGAATGAGATGAGCGACGGTGCGAGCCTCGGCTAGAAAATATTCCTGATCGTCATTCGCCAGTTGCGCGTGCAGTATTTTGATTGCAGCCTTTGTGCGCAAATACTTATGCTCCGCCAGATAGACTTCAGCAAAGCCTCCGGTTCCAATGATGCGTTGCAATTGATAGTTGCCAAGCTGTTGTCCTATGCGGTCAGCCATCGTCTGATACTCCTATAGTTAGTCGTGCTTTTTTCTATACACCTCTAGTATACTTCCTCTTTCTTGCCTTGTATGTGATACACTCAACAAAAAGCGTGTGATATCGAACAAGGAAATTCATGAAAACTCTCACCACCGAAGATAAGTCGTCTCTCTCATCGTTTCTCTTTTCTCCACCGATTCTGCTCGCCTTTTTCTGCTTCATCCTGATTGGTATCAGCAGTGGAGTACCAGGAGTGTTATTGCCAAGTTTGATCAGCTACTATCGTGTAGATAATGCGGTGATTGGCTTGCTATTCCTGGTCTCATCTATTGGTTATTTTCTCTCGGCATTCACAAGCGGTATCCTGGTAGAGCGTCTGGGTATGCGTGGGTTTCTCCTAGTAGGTGGGGGTGCGTTTCTGATTGGCACGCTTGGTTTTGGCATGGAACCGCCCTTTGCGGTAATATTGCTCACACGGCTCTCAGTTGGGCTTGGCATAGGAATTATCGAGACAGGCTTAAACATTTATATTTCAGCGTTGCCCCGTAGTGCCTCACTCCTCAACTATCTCCACGCGTTCTATGGCGTAGG
>CAXTWV010000218.1:5489-6682 GCA_964248005.1 uncultured Ktedonobacteraceae bacterium
GGAGTTGAGGTAAGTTTAGGCAACTGGACCTACACCTTTTTGCTTGAGGATAGACATCAAAACACACTCGTGAGTGGTTGGATTGTGAGTGGCTACTGGTTTGGCTTGACCATGGGACGCTTCGTTCTACAAACGTTGGCGGAGCGTTTCAAAATGAGCAACACAATGCTTGTCTACGTGTGTATGGCAAGCATCATTGTTGCGCTTTTGTTGATCTGGTTCATCCCGTTAGAAATCGTGACGATAGTCGGTTTTTGTCTGATAGGTTTTGGCCTGGGTCCTATCTATCCGCTTACGGTCGCATTAACCCCAAAACTTGTGCCAGCCCGTATCGTGCCGAGTGCAATTGGCTTTGTTGTCAGTATCAGCATTGTCGGGCTGGCAGTATTTCCATGGTTGGCAGGTATCCTGTCACAAAATGTCGGCATCTGGTCGCTCTTACCATACAATATCGCGATTATGATTGTTGCCATTGGTTTGTGGTGGCTGTTGTTCCATGGTAAACGAGAAGGCACTGGTGCTACAGGTCAAGCGCAGGCAGACCATGCATTCCCAGGAGCAGAGAAAGTTCTCCCCCATGATGCAGATCGTGTTCGAGAAGATGCCAGATAATCCATTGCCGTGAACGTTGCTCACGTGTAGCTGATTGGTCTCCTGGTCTCTGGAATGTCTGCTCAAGGTCGGCAGGAGTCCAAGAGGTGAGTGCGTCTTGAATCATATGCCATGTTGACTCAAGGCCAGTGACCAATTCAGAGGCAGAAAGCGCGGGTGCTCCTTCCTCGTCCCATACGGCGAGTGGAACAAGGTCAGCATTGCCTACACCCATCCACATGTGAAACCACCAAACACGAGTAGCGACGATGTGCGCGGCAAGCATACCAGCAGACCACATATGCAGCGCAGGACGAAGTGCAAGTTGCTCAGATGTAAGTGGGGTAACAGCAGTGACGAGCAGTTGCTGGTAAGCATCCCACCCCTTGTAAAAAGTGGCTAACGAGAGATTGTTTTGAGTCATAGACGTTTTTCCTTTACGCTTGTTTTCTTGTAGTGTACTACAGAATGCGGTTAGGATGCGTCCTGATTATAAGAAAATAAAAGCGGACTAAACATATGAATGGTATAATATACACATGCCAAATAACCTACTAGATATAAGCACCATCTACTACGAACCCTCCGTCCTTACATATCCA
>CAXTWV010000218.1:6782-8541 GCA_964248005.1 uncultured Ktedonobacteraceae bacterium
GCGAATAAGCAAGGCATAAAGTGGGAGCCATCACAGGCTGATCCGTCATTATGGGTGTATGAGATTGGCACAAATAATGATTGCTCGGTCGATGCCACGATTAGCAATAATGTGAAAGATTTGGTAGGATTGTTTCGCGGTTTGCCTAACGCGAAGATGACGTTCGCGACAAAATATGTCAATCACGATATGCTAACCTATGATCCACAAGGCAAGGCACGAATCCGTTTTAGCCTTATGCCGCAGTCTATCGCGAAAGTGGTGGACGTGCGTACCGCACCCATCACCGACCGCATTAACGTAATGAACGATTTCTTTGAAGCTGGCTATGAGGTCAACATCAACTTTGGTCCCATCATCTACTACGACACATGGCTAGAAGACTATAAGAAGCTGTTTGAGGAGATAGACGACGCGTTGTCACCTGGATTGAAGGCACAGTTACAGGCTGAGGTGATCTTTCTGACGCATAACGAGCAGTTGCACGAGGTCAACCTGCAATGGCATCCAAAAGCGGAGGAGTTCTTGTGGCGTCCAGACCTACAAGAACAAAAGGTGTCGCAAGCCGGTGGCGACAACCTGCGTTACAAGCTATCGATCAAACGTGGCCTTGTGGATGCGTTCTGCACGCTATTACGGAAGGAACTCCCCTACTGCACCATTCGCTATGCATTTTAAGAGGATGAGTTGGTCAAAAACGAAGCCCAAAAATGCTTGACACAGGTAATGCTTTTCTGTATACTAGGCACATCAGATTGTAAAGGTCTGAGAGCTATGTGGAGGGGTCGCATAGTGGCCTAGTGCGGATGTTTGCTAAACATCTGAAGGTGAAAGCCTTCCGAGAGTTCGAATCTCTCCTCCTCCGTTACAAAGTGCAGGTTCTGTAAGAACGTCTAAGTACTCAAACTTAGACGTTTTTTGTTTTCTTCTAATCAGTTTCCTCTTCAACTAGCTCAGTAATTTCTACATTTAAGGTTCGAGCAATTTTAGTAAGTACCTCATAAGTTACTTTTCTATATGGGTCGTGCCATATGCCACTCATCGTCCTACTATTTACATCGGCTGCACGTTGTAATCTGGCTTGGGTCCATCCTTGTTGCTCTGCTATTTCTCGCACTTTGAGTCGTTGCTTCATATCACAATCCTCTTAGACTTTTGAAGTTAGTCTAACATGCCTTGACACATCTGTAAATGCGCATTACACTAGCATTGTGTAAAAGCTGTTGGTAATAGTGCCTTGTAAAAGTCCATTGCATTGGTATAGAGAAGTATTCAAATCGCATGACCACTCAATCAAAAATTTAACTCAACGTTTCTTAAATGGCGAAGGAGGGTAGACCATGAAAGATACATCACAACAAGGATTAATTTCTCAAACAGCCGTCTTAAATCGACTTGTCCAATTAGGATTTGAAGTATTATTACCCTGGGCGGATCATTTGGGCTACGATCTTGCATACTACGTAACAGAGGAACATCGAAGTTTTGGGTTCTTCGTTCATCAAGAAGCACATCTTGTTCGTGTTCAGGTTAAAACAGGGCGTCTTACGAAGAGTGGAAGTTGTTTTGAGTTTAATACTGTCTCTGTCACAGCTAACCGAAGAGGAATAAACCTCAAGAAGACATATGTGGGAAAGGCCGAATTCTTTGCTGTATACTTACCAGATAATGGAAAAGTGTACATGATCTCAGTTGGTACAGCACCAAAAAGCACTGATATGACGCTTCGTTTCAAAAGTGCAGGACTTGTGCGAGGCAA
>CAXTWV010000219.1:0-1498 GCA_964248005.1 uncultured Ktedonobacteraceae bacterium
AATTCGTTGACGAACGAAGCTATTTCTAGTAGTATAGTCTTACTAAAAAAGTCTATATGTTTAAATAGCGTAACGTAACACTTGTGTTCGAGAAAGCACCCACTTATGAGTAATCCTAAGGATAACTCTTCCAGGCTAACGGGTTACTGGGCCATGACGCACGACGAGCGTGTGCGGCATAACGCCCGGCTACTCGATGAGCAACGTCTGCAACTTCTTTCACTAGATAAGCGCAAAGCGTATATAGAAGCACTCTATGCTCACACACTTATTGGCTGTGGTATCACCTTTGAGATGCTGAACAATCCAGACTATTTCGATTATCAAGAGCACTTGCAAGACGTGCTCACAAGCTTTCTGGACAGGCAAGAAACATTGTTACGCTACCTCGACAACCTGTAGGGGCTGATTGATCGCGTCCCTACATTTTCCTCGCGTGCAGCGACAACATGATTACGCGCAGACGCATGTCAGCATCGTCGCCAGGGTAGTGTAGGGTGTAGCCATCGCTGTGTTGCACGTAGCGGCCCATGTCATCATGTCCAAAGAGAGACCAGAAGAGGTCGCCGCTTATCGCCTGATACTGTTCGACCTCATGCAAAAAGTCGGCGAGTGCGTCGCCTCCGTGCTGGTTTGTCCAATCGTATTCGCCAACTACGAAGACCTTGTTCGCGCTCTGTGCTTGATAGGCATCCCATTTTAGCCCGCCAACACTGAGCGGATAATAGTGACCCGTGTACATATCGACATCCTTGAGCGCAAGGTCTCCTCTCATATCGGGTGCCTCTCCACTATTCATATCATTACCATCCATCACAAGATGATTTGTGTCAATACTTTTGATGTAGGACGCGATGCGCTGCACCCAACTCGTGGGAGCACGTAACTCATTGCCTGTTTCCCATGCTAAAATAGTGGGATCGTCCTTGTATGCTCGATGCGTATAGATATTGACATGATTGAGTATCTGATAGATGTACTGCTCAAAATTGCTGATGACAGTATCATTCGTGTAAAACGTATTGGGGTCAGTCAAATCACTCCACTGCGTAAACGTGCCGCGCCCACCATGATAGTAGGACCAATTATCGACAAGTGGCAGCAGAAGCCGTAGATGATGCGCGTTCGCTGATTGTATGGCGTAGTCAATGCGCTCGAATGCCTGTGTATTGAACACACCTAACGCTGGCTCTACGCATTGTTGACAGCCGATAGAAATACCTAGTGTGTGTGAGCGCACAACCGTCGCACCCATCGCCTCCGCAGCCGTCAACACGTCGTTGACGCGAAAGTGCGTAGGATAGTCGATGCCATCAACATTCTCGTCCAGCCCCATCCAATACACGTTCGCGCCAGCAAAACGGAAGCGTTGCCCATGTAGCAATAATTCCGACCCCGAACGACGCACAAACTCGTCCATGTGTTCTCCCGTTACAACGACACTTGCTGTCGAAGAAATTTGTAATAAAATCATAGCAGTTAAGAACAATATCGTTAG
>CAXTWV010000219.1:1598-8493 GCA_964248005.1 uncultured Ktedonobacteraceae bacterium
TATTCCATCCCATGTGGGAGGGAGCACTATATGCAACGCGCTCTACAGATTTTCTTACAATTCATACGCCTTCTCAGGCCCGCTCCTGGCATCTTTCTCTTTTTTATCGCGCCAATTGTTGGAGCGTTGCTGTCAGGTTCGACAGCACCAAATAGTCTTTTTAATCCATTAATACTTCTCTCGCTGGGTTTTCTCTATGGCGGTGGTGCGATCATTGCACGAGAATTGACACTGTATTGGGGGAAAGGCTGGCCTACGCTACTCATGCTCGGTGCAGCATTTGGCGTCATTAACGAGGGACTTCTGACAAAAAGCTTTTTTGACCCACATTGGAAAGACCTGGGACTGCTGAGTACCTATGGGCGTGTATTGGGTGTCAACTGGGTATGGAGTGTGCAGGCAATCACCTTTCAGGCCATCTTCAGTATCGCCCTTCCTATTCTGATTGTGAATTTGCTCTTCCCCAAACGTCGTGCGGAACGCTGGGCGGGTCCACGCGCTCTCTTATTGCTTATAGTCTTGTTTGTTCTCGCGGTTGTCTTAGGCTCTCTGTTTCTGTATCAGTATCGTCCCGCGCTGTTGCCTTACTTGATAACGCTCGTCATCGCTGCTGTACTCATTCTGCTCGCTCGCATTCTGCCGCGTGCTATCATCGTAACAAAAAGTATTGATATACCTCAACCATTACGTTTCGGACTCGTGGGGTTTCTAGGTACATTGACACTATACCTCATCAACTGGATATTGCCTACAACGCTCACACCATTCTGGGTCACAATTCTGCTGACCCTGCTCCTCGATGCTGGAATTGGTTTTGTGCTTCTACGCATGTCGAGCAATGGCTTGGGTTGGACCGAGCGACATCAGGTCGCATTGGTCTCTGGTGCGCTGGCCTTTTTCGTCCTGCTCGCGCCCATTGTCGAAATCACGCAAAGGCAGAGTGACCATACGGGCCTTACCTTCCTGGCACTCCTCATCGCGGGACTGCTCTACCTGCTCACGCGTCGTATTCGTAAACGCGAACAAAAGCAGCAGCAACAATTGCAACAACAACGTGCTGTGATATGACTGAGGCAAGGGCGCCCGCAAGGGGAACGCCCTCCCATATACAAATGCGCTTCCAACGAGGTCTGGTCGTATTGGGAGGGGCGTTCCCCTTGCGGGCACCCTTGTTCCCTTGCCCCTATCATGCCCCCTTGACGCCACACTCTAAAATACATACAATCAGGATGCAAATACATCGTTTGCTGTAATGTACAATGACTACCACTATTCTCAGGAGGATTCATGTCTACATCGCAGGCAGGGGAAGAGTGGATTAGTTTGAGCGAGGCGGCGGACTTGCTGGGTATTCATCCCGCGACGGTTCGCTTATGGGCTGACCGCAACGAACTCCCTTCGCGCCGTACAAATGGTGGACATCGGCGCTTTCGGCGTGCCGATATTGAGGCGCGTTTGCGGCAAGACAACGAACCGAAGAGCAACCCAGCCGCGCAATTGCTCATTCAGAGCGTGCTTGGGCGGGTACGTTTTGCCTTCACCGATGGCACACTCAACACGTTGCCGTGGTACGAACACTTCAACGAGCAGGCGCGTGAAGCTTATCGACTACTAGGACGACGTGTGCTTGAATTGCTGCTCCGTGCTGTCACCGATGGCACGCACAAAGACGAGCTGCGTCGCGACGCCATTCAGCTTGGCACAGAATACGGCTCGATCACTCATTCCTCTCATGTGCCTGTTGCCGATGCTGTGCGTGCCTTCCTCTACTTCCGCACGCTCATCGACGAAAGCGTTCTCCAACTTGCCGAGGTACGTGGCACTCGTGATCATCAAGACATTCCCTGGCTTGAAAGTCTTAATCAAATCCAGACCATCACCAACGAAATATTGCCTGCATTGATTGAAGCCGCACAAAACGCACCGTAATGCAAAGCAGGTGAGATACCTATCGAGATACCTCACCTGCTTTTATGGAAGTGCATGGGGTCTAATTATTGTTCGTTCGTTCGTGCTGTAGGTTCGTCACTTACTCATAAGAGCGACAAACAAATACTACTTAGCGACTAATGAACGTAACGCCTGGACCGGGAGCGAACTCCCAATCTACAACGGCATACGGATTCGCGCCCCAACTCATGTTGCTGGCGATCACATGCCCGTTGCCTAATACTCTCTCAACCATTGCGACGTGTCCTCCACCATAGGCACCTTGTACCCACGGTTGCAGGTCGATGATCGAGCCTGCTTTCGGTCGCGTGGAGACGTGCCACCCAAAATCGTGCGCACGATCTTTCCACTGCCACGCCATTGAGTTTGTGGTCCACGGCACATAATAGCCATGCCACTGGGCGTAGCGCTGATTGGCCCACCATGTGCAGGCCGGATAAGGAAACACATTCCCTCGACTCGTGGAATGTAACACGGACGCCTGGGCTGCAGGAACGGTGTGCTCAACTGAAGCCTTCGTCGATGATTGTGCTGCATGCGCCCCCGCGACATGTACACTAAGTGTTGTTCCTAAGAATAGCAGTCCCATCACTGCTACTATGGTCATCTTAACTACAAAACTACCTACGTTGTACTGTTGTAAGAACTTCCTATTGTTCTGCTGTGTATACAATGTATCCTCTTTCGATATACAACTTGCAGACCCCTTGCCATGCTTTGTTCCCACATCGACACACAACACAATGACACGCAGTCAAACGCGTTGAAATGTGGGGACTGACATATAATACCACTAGACATAATAATTGTCGTGAAACACCCTGATACATAGTACATATTGGCTAATTTCAATATTTGCCTGTTTGAATAAAAACTACCTGATGGGTATACACTCTCTCTCTTTTACATGGTTTATACATTTGTAAGACATTAGTACCAACAAGGTCAAAAATGTATGGGAAGAACTTACTGTTATGTATAATTGTGAAGGTTGCTCGTCATTGAAATACACCCCTTAAGGAAATATCCATTATGTTACTACTGCTATTGCTAGAAAAAGAGTTTTGCGTACAATGAGTTTAGCCTATACTCCACGCACATTCGCACGTCGTATGACCACGCTCTATGTCAGCGTTCTTTGTACCATTGCCTTACTCGCATTGCTTTGTCAAATCGTGATGCAGATTGAACTACAACAACACCTGAATGACGCGCATCTCATCAACATTGCGAGTCGCCAGCGTATGCTGAGTCAGGAGTTAAGCAAGACTGTATTGGAAATTGTGATAAGTACGACTACGATAGACCGAGCGTCTCACGTCAATGCCTTGAAAGGTATACTCATAGAATGGCGACACGTGCAAAATGGACTACAATATGGCGATGCTAAACTAGGCTTATCAGGCAATAATAGCTCCGAGGTGCGTCATCTTTTTCAAGCAATTACACCCAGTTTTACCACTATGATGCATGCAGGTGAACAGGTCGTAGCACAAGCCACACAAAACCAAACTAATGGGAGCGTATCCCCAAAAGACGCCCTTTATGCCTTTGTACAAACCATTCTTACTGCCGAACCTGAGTTTCTCACTGATATGGAAAGCATTGTTGCGCGCTATGAGCAAGAGGCTATGCAGCATATGACACTGATGCAAGAAACAGAGTTAGTGCTGTTTCTAGTGACGCTCTTTGTCTTGCTTTTTGAGGGTGTCGTGATCTTTCGTCCCACAGTCGCACGTATCGCGAAGGATGTTACTGAAATTATGCACTTGGAAGAACGTATGGCGTACATGACGGAGGTGCAGCGTAGAAATCAAACGCACGAACGAGTCTTGTATGAATCACTAAGCGCACTTGTCAGACTCAAATATCCTATCCGCGTGCTTGCTTTAGGACATTATCAGGTACAAGACGAGCATGAGCGCACATATCTCGTGACAGCTAAAGAGCAGCATGAGGGACAGTTACTACAGTGTGAATGTGAATTGTATGAGCGTACCTCGACCTGTTCTCATTTTGTTGCCGCCTCATCCTTACACACCTCGTTGCTCGAACTTGAGCAGCATGTGTAGGGACCGATGTATCGCGTCCTCGGCACGAGCGAAGCAATGTGCGCGTCCCCTTGTTTCTTACCAGATGCATCAACAATGCTCTTTGACAAACTACCACGGATACATACGTCGATGAATCGGTCCCATACCATCGACGTATTATTTTGATAGGATTATTGTTGTCCCTACAGTTTCGGTGTGTGCTGTATGCTGAATATAGTGTGAAAGAGAGAGAAATTGAGAGATAGGTGGCACGCATGAAGCACATAGAAACAGGGTACAACAAAGCTATCGAAGAGGAACGAACACGTATTGCACGCGAACTGCATGATGGACCAATCCAGATGATGACACACGTAGGGCATAAACTCGAATTCGCGCAATCGCTGCTGGCAAAACAGGCTGTAGAGTCCGCCCAGAGTGAACTCCATTCGACACGGGTCGTATTGGAAGCATGTCTACACGCATTACGCAAAGATATTTCATCGCTCATGACAACGCAGATTCCATCACAGGATATCGGCGACGCGTTACAAACCCTATTTGCCAGGTATCAGGAGAGCGAGCCTTGCATCAACTTCGTCTATACGCTTGATAATCTTTATCAACTTCCAGCACCCATTACCTATCCGCTCTTCGCGTTTGTGCAAGAGGCATTACAAAATGTACGTAAACACGCACACGCTACAGAAGTAGTGTTTCACATTTATCTTAATGCAACATTCCTACTTGCGGAAGTGTGTGATAATGGTATTGGCTTGAAGACCAGAACACAACAGGATACGAGCGACGGACAACATATGGGTATGCGCATTATGCGAGAGCGTGTGCAAGAGGTGGGTGGCACCGTAGAATTTGAGAGCAAACTCGGTATAGGGACCTGTGCCAGAGCCATTTTTCCTCTTGTTGTTGCGTAAGAACATTATTGTACGTCTATATGTAGGGACCGATTTATCGCGTCCTCGTATCCATTGATCGTTGAGAAGACACGATACATCGGGATACGAAACGTTTGTAGGGGTCTAATTCTATTACACCCTGTTGGCATATTACAATGTGAGAGGATATATAGAAACGTCTCATCAATCCTTCCAACAGAATCCGTTTGGGTAAAGGGTGTAATAGAATTAGACCCCTACATTAGACGTATCTTCGTTTATTTGTTTATTCACCTAATTGGTCCTGATAAGAGAAGAGCATGAAATATCTAAAAATTGGCATCTATGAATTATACGCGCTTGCAATTATCGTGTTCGCGATTGGATTACGCATCGTTTTATTAGCGATGGGCTGGCCTCCTACTGATAGCGATGAAGGTACAATGGGCATTATGGCACGCCGCATTGCGTATCGTGGCGAGCATCCCTATGTCTTCTATGGACAAAACTATATGGGGACAATTGAGGCGCACATTGGTGCTGTATTTTTTCATTTGATTGGTCCCTCGCTCTTCTCACTGCGTCTCAGTGTTATTCTTCTTGTAACACTTTTTCTCATCAGTACCTATCTGCTTGCCAGTTTGCTCTACTCGAAAAAACTCGCTCTTGTCACCCTTGCGGTTCTTAGTCTTGGTTCAATCTACACCTTAACACGTGAAACACTGGCAACAGGTGGCTCAACTCAAACAATGCTTTTTGGCTCGCTTGCATTTCTACTGGCGTCGTGGTTCTCGTTTACCTATAGGCGCGGCGCACCTCTGCACACCAAACTAGTACGCTTTGTTGGATATATCTGTTGGGGCATAATATTGGGGCTTGGCTTTTGGAGCGATATGATCGTGCTACCCTTCTTTGCGTGCGCTGTCCTCTTGATGGTGATCTTCTGCTGGCGTGACCTCTTATGGGCATGGGTTGGTGTGGTAGGTGGTTTTGTCGCGGGTGCCTATCCTATTTTGAGATATAGCTTGGATGCGGCAAGTCAAGGCAACAGCGTCCTAAAAACGCTCTTTGGTCTGTTCCAGGGTAGTACCGTCCAAGCTCCACATGGCCTACATCAGATACTTCATGCGGTAAAAGGTACGGTGCTGATTAGTGTGCCAACCGCGACGGGGTATCCTTTCTGTCCCGTCATGGAACAGTCCTTTCTCAGTGATAACACGGTACAAACGCCACTTTGTACGCTTGGTCATACGCTATGGGGTGTTGGCTATATCGCACTCCTCGTGCTTTCCGTCCTACTCTCGCTAGCAGTGTTGTGGCGTTTATGGCGACAAAGGCAGTTGACGATGCAGGTAGTAGACACAAGGCAAACCATCGTGCGCTCTGTCTCGCAGCTTCTTTTATTAGGAAGTGCTATCCTTGCTATCTCGGCCTACTCGCTGAGTTCTGCTCCTATGGGCTGGCCCGGCTATCACTCGCGCTATCTCATTGGCTTGCTTATCGTCACTCCTGCGGTTATTGCACCATTGTGGAATGCGGTGAGTAACGTGTATACAATGGACGTAGCACAGAAATGGCTCCGTGTGCTTGTCAGGAATGGAGGTCGTGTAGCACTTGCTGCAATCGCGCTTGTGTATCTCATAGGTACGCTGATGCTGTTCTCCGAAGTACCCAGGACGCAAGCAGCGAACCAGAGCCAGAATAACCTTATCAATGCTCTTGTCGCGTCGGGTCATACGCACATTTATACAGAGTATTGGGAGTGTAACAAAATCGCGTTTGAGAGTAACGAGCGTGTGATCTGTGGTGTGCTAGATACCAATTTGCAGCCGTCACACAACCGCACTCCTGACTATTGGAATATTGTACATGCGGACCCACAAGCAGCTTATGTCTTCTCGGTTGGCAGTCCACAGGTGGCACTCTTAGACAAGAAGCTAGCAACGTCCAGGTATGAACGACGCGTGATGGATGGGTATGTTGTGTGGATGCCAACGGTATAGGCTGTAGGGGTCT
>CAXTWV010000220.1:0-8449 GCA_964248005.1 uncultured Ktedonobacteraceae bacterium
GGTCTAATTCTATTACACCCTCGTCGGCAATGAAATCTTTTCACGGGATTGATGGAACGTTTCAACATTCCTTCAACATGGTTCATTGCCGACGAGGGTGTAATAGAATTAGACCCATACAATATACGTGTATTATGCCGTAATCAACTCATACACGTTGGGTGTGCCAATGCCGGTTGCCATGTCGTAGCCGGGTTTGGCGGGATAGTAGCCGTTGTCCTGCAGTGTGATGTCGTGGAACTGGTTGGCATAGCCTGCGGTAGAGTCAAAGGGGTATAGGATGTAGTTGAACAAGCCGAGTCGCTTGCCTCCATGATGCTCAACGTCTAGTGCCGCGATAGCAGCCCAGAGAGGAGCCGCGCAGGATGTTCCACCGAGGCGAATCCAGCCGGGTTGCCCGAACTCACCTGTTTTGCAGAACGAGTCAGCAGGGTCGGTACAATAGACCGAGTAGCCTGTCGATGGGTCGGCATCCAGCGAGACATCGGGATTTTCGCGGCACTGCACCCCTGGTTGCTGATTACAATAAGTGCCAGTCTGACTGTAGTCCTGGTCGTAGCCGTTGGCCTTTGTCTCGATAACGCCTGGAAGCGGATTGCCAGTGCTATCATAGATGTAGTCGGGGCTGCCCCAGATGCGGCTCACACCACCACCACTCCCACCGCCATCACAGGCAGTCGCGGTACAATTGGGACGAATCCAGGTCAATTCTTTGTCGGTACCAGGATAGACAGGATTTGGGTCTGTGCCTGGGTCAAAGGTGATCGTCTTGTCAAGCTTCTTAAACGAGGTGCCACCAACGGCAGTGTTGTAGGGCTGATTGTTTGGGTCGCCAATCTGTAATGCTTGATTGGCTGGTAGCGCGATGCCTGCACGGGTACAGCCATAGGCAGCTGCATCACCAGAGGCAGCGAACAAGCTCTGTCCCTGTGTCGCCATCTGTAGGAATATCTGGTTCTCGGATAAGGTAAGCTGTGAGGTTACACCATACTCACATGGCACGCCCCAGCTTGTGCTAATCGCGTCGGCCTTGTTGTCGTTGGCGATTTGTTGATATTCTGCCAGGCTCCCAAGCTCTGTATTTGGTGCCTGATAGACCAGAAATTTGTCGGCACGTGGGGCAAGGGCGATTTGTAGCTCAATATCAAGCTCAACCTCACCAGCACCAGAGTCGTCCTTTGCACCACCAAGCACCTTTTTATCGACAAGGCTCGCATCGGGCAAATCAAATTGCTTTGTGTATGCCTCGATATCACTTGTGGTATAGCCTGATAGCTCGAACAGGGCCAACGTGGTGCCGTGTCCCTTGTCCTTGAGTTGCTTGTAGACGGGAGTCACGTTGTAAATGCCAGCGATCTGTGAAGGCGTCAGGCCGCTACCGAGGGGACCACCACCATAGGCAGGTGGAGGTGGAGTACTCGCGCCATTCGACGTATCGCTGTTTGACTCAATCATATCGTTTGATTTGTAGGCATCGAAGCTATTCAAACCATACACACCCAGCACGTTGCTACTCAGATACGAAGGGAGTAGTACGTTGCTAGCATTCGCATAATAGGAAGTACCATTGGTCAAGGTATAATCATTGATTTGTGTGTGAAACACTGATGCCACTTGCGCTGTGCTACCCGTTGCAAAGAGCATTGTGGGACCATTTGCCTGCGTTGTGACATGTAGACCAGATTGTGTCAGGAAATTTGTTGCCGTTGCGATATCGGCACTACTTGGGCCAAATTGTGCGTTAAATTCGCCTGCTTTGAGCCATTGATGATAGGAGGTACTTGCGGGATCATAGAGAGATTTTGTAAGGGTTTGTAGTTCGGCCTGATGCGATGTCTTTAACATCAAACCAACCGTCAAGGTGTCGGTCGAATTGTGTGGACCAACGATGTTCGCTCCACGCGTCCATTGTGGCGCACTGCCATACAACGGTGTCAAGGCAGCATTGCTGGCAAACATTGCACGTGCATTGAGCAGATTGGGGAAGAAGAGAAGTCCGGCACAGAGTGCAAGCATTGTTGTTGCAACCAATGTGCGCCGATGGGCTGAACCCATCGTCCAAAGGGTTTTCATACGACAGTTTGCTCCAATAATAGAATAGAAAGACGAATAAGATGTAACCCGTTCAATCCCATATCATAAAAAGAGGTAGAGACATACATAGAGAAAGAGAAAAGTGAATAAGGTGAACAGATTGTTAGATAAAACGCCGTCTGTTTGAGAATTGGTTGGAATTTTGAAATAATAAGAAACATGGATGGGCAGCTTGATGTGCCTTGGCGCATCAAACTGCCCATCCATGTTTCTTATTATTGTGTATTGTCACAAGGTCACACCTGCCGTATAATAAACGTGACATTTATTGCATAATAATATTCAGGAGGCTTCTCTATGTTACCTGCATTGAAATTCAGTCTTGGAGACCCTATCTTTATTGGCGACTTTTGGGGTACTGTTATTGCCTTGCCAGTCGCACTCTTTCTCGCGTTCTGGTTGAGCAACGTTAAGAACAAGGCCGCTGTGATTGGTGGCGCGTTGGTTGGTATTCTGATTGGCTTTCTGGGTATGCTGTGCGTCGTTGGTACGCTGATTCATCCCGACCCACTGCCACATGTGGATGGGGTAGCCACCTTCTTTAGCACTGTGCTCCTCAATTCCGCGCTTGGTCTCGCGGCTGGTATTCTAACTGACCTCGTGATATCGCAACGTAACGCACGCGATTATCGACGTCAAGTGCAGCACGAATAGCCTCAGTCATGTTTTATCTTTTTCATGGCGACGACGAGTTCACATCACGTGAGCACGTCAAAAAGCTACGTGAGTCGGGCAAATTCGAGTATAACCAGGACACCTACAATGGGTCCGATGCTGACTTGACGACCATTACTACCACAACCGACACCATGCCGTTCCTCACTGAGCAACGGCTGGTGCTTGTTGAGGGCTTGCCCAAACGCAAACGTGGTGAGGCAACCGAGGCAGCCACAAAACCTATCGCTGAATCCGAGGCCACTGCAAAGGGTGGCAAAGGTAAAAAAGGTAAGAAGACGAAAGCAACCGTGCTTACACGTGCAGGGTTTGAGAAAGCTCTCGCCGAACATGTTCCCTCTATGCCCGATACCACCGTCCTCGTCTTATTGGTCGATGAGGTTATCGACGCTGCCAATCCGCTTGTGAAAGCTGCGGAGAAGCATGGCAAAGTTGTGCAATGTACACTGCCGAAGGGTGTAGCACTCGAAAACTGGATTAGCAAACGGGCGAAGAATAATGGGGTGAAGATCAGTTCAGAGGCGAGTTCGCTACTGGCGAACTTCGTCGGTAATCACTTGCGCCTGCTCTCAAACGAGATTGACAAGCTCGCGTCCTATGTTGGCGAGGGTAAGACGATCAACGCCGACGATGTACGTAAACTTTCGGCACAGGTACAAGAGGCGCGTATCTTCGATCTGACCGATGCCCTCGCCCAGCGTAATCGCAAGCAAGCACTGAATATTCTGCACGATTTGCTGTCCGATGGTGAGCCGCCTATTAAACTCATATTTACAATTACGTCACAGGTACGTACCCTTTTGCTCGTGAAGGAGCTTTCCCAAAAAGGTATGCGCTCCGCCGCCATTGCCTCAGCAATCGGTGCCGCGCCATTCATGGTAGAAAAAGCGTTGAGACAGGTTGGAAACTTTACCATGCCACAGCTAGAGGAAGCCTATCGGCAACTGCTATCAACCGATGGCGCCCTCAAGCGTAGCCGTATCGAACCGGAGATGGCTCTCGACCTGCTTGTTGTCTCATTCGGCGTCGTGTGATAGATAATTTCACCATATTCGCATTTTTCATTTATGTTTATGCCACTAAATGCGCATTTTTAACGTACACTATTCTAAGAGGTGTTACTATAACGTTGAGTGTCCCCATGCTCAATGTTTCCCCCTAGTACCGCCTCTTTCTTTTGGTGCATTTTTTGCTTCGGGCCAGAGCAAGGTGTCATCGTTTCCCGGCAAGCGTTCTTGTTCATCCTCGGTCGGTGTACGTCTCCACTCACAACGGACATCGCCACTCTGCAAAAGGTGTTGCAGCTGGGTATCGTACTCGCTGAGGAGGAAGTGTCCAAAGTTGGCAACGAGCAGTTGTTGCCTCAAATCGGGCCAGCGTCGTACACGTTTGGCGCGTCCTTGTTGTAGAAGATTTTCCTGTAGTCGTTGACGTTCATCTTCGGTACGCTCTTTATATTGTGTCTCGAACCATTCTTCGCTCAACACGCCATGATGACGCTGCTCATAAATGGTGCGCTGGTAGCGGCAGAGGGCATCATTCATACTCGCGAAGCTATCCTGACGCCGTGTGGCAAAGACGAGTGTATAGGGAATATCCTCAACCACGCCAGGACGAAGGAGGGTGGGTAAGGTAATTTGCTGCACCGGAAGGATAAAATGTCGTTGCATTGACGCGGCAAATAAATCAATTACATCGCTCACGGTCTTTTTGCGCTGTGTCTCCTGCGTCGAAAATGTCTTCCAACGGTCTGTGCGGAGGACTGCGGTCAAGACGATAGCATAAGCTGGTGAACGCAATGCGGTGAGAAAAAGTGTTTCTACCTGTTTATGTGAGAGGAGAAAGCACAATTCAGTTGGTGCGGTACGCTTATAAAGCGAAGTAAGGTCTTCGTTCGTGAACAACGAATGTCCAAAGGGGTTGAGCAAAAGAATCGTCGGCGATTGCTCTATTTCCTGAAGTATATATGGCGCGGCCTCTAACCAGCTTGCATTGACAATTCCGCTTTCTTTCGGAAGACCCGGCTCTTTTGTAGGTGTATCTTTCCGTCTACTGCTCCCATGCGCTAGGAGCAGGCCGTAGAGTGCAATGGGCTTGTTTTCCTGCATTAGTGTTTGGGCTAACGAGCGTATAGGTTGTAAGGTCGGGTGCAAGATAGAGGACGGAGAGGACTTACGACTCTTGGCGGCTATGCCCAGAGCGTCTACAAGATAGCAGCGTCGGAAGATGCGTGTTGCCGCGAGGGAACGGCAGTAGTTCGCGACATATTCATGCAGAATCCATTCGCGCAGAGATGCGAGGACAGCAGGTTCCGTAAGACGGCGTACACGTCCCGCTTTTTGTACTGGTTGCTGGTTGTCTTCGAGGTCGCTCCATAAGTGTATCATCTTGTGTTATATTTTAGCATATTTCCATGCATAGAAGAGAGAAACAGACAATGGGCTGTCTTGCGACATGTCGCAAGACAGCCCATTGTCTGTTTCTCTCTTCTATGATATGTTTCTACTCGCACGCGCGATCAGGTCGCTACTGGCGGGACGGATGCCTTCCTCGAAGAAGGCGTTGACCTCCGCACCAAGTAAGATGATGAGGGCGAACAGGTAGAAGAAGGCGACAACGGCGAGGACGAGGCCGACCTGTCCTACATACCCCTTTGTGAAGAGACGTATATAGGTGGGGAAGAAGAGCAGCATGAGTTCTAGCACAACCGCCGCGACTAACGCGCCTTTCCAACTCGTCTGGAAACGATGCATAATACTTTGTGCGTTCTCTGCTCTATTGGGAATGAAGACGTAGAAGACCTCGAAGAGCAGGAACGCGACAATCAAACTGCTGATAACACCAAAGATGGTGGTGACAGCGTTACTATTCCCAATGGCGGTGTTTTGTAGCAGGGATAACACAACATCGGGAACCGTTGAAGCAAGCACGAGAAACGGTATGAAGATGACAAAGAGAATAAGCATGACGACCGCGATTATGTTTTTTTGTAGTGATGGACGCGGTTGCAGACGATAAATGACATCGAAGCACATCTCCATCAGGACGAAGAGGCGTGATCCAACGACGATTGCTACAACGAGCGCGATGAATATGAGGAGACCAGAGGAACTCGACAATTTATTCAGTGCCGATGAGACAACATCGTGGGAAGAAAGAGGTGTGCCTTGTAACGCCTTTGCAATGTTATCTGTAAGCTTTGTCGATGCGCTCTTATCGAGAGAACCGAGAAAAACACCAAAAATGCCCAGGAGCAAAACAGCGATAGGAATAAGCGCTGTAAGCAAGCTAAAGGCGAGTGCCTGTGCAAGATGGGTTGCCCAGTCGTTTTGAATTTTTTTCGCGAAGTCTTTCATTGAGCCAGCACTACGGGTAGCTGTGCGTGCCGCTTGTGATGCACCTCGTTGTGCCGAGTTTACGGCTTGTCGTTTCGTTGCCATCGTGATCCCTCACAAACATTATTTTAATTCTTATGTAGAGTACGGGAAAACTCGGCAAAAAGCTTCATTCTAAACCTTTTCAATATCCTCCTGGCACGTTATAATGGGACAACCATATATCTTTATTCTATTGTGGCAGGAGCAGAGGTTATGTCGGTTGAGCAGCGTTTCCTTGTCCGCTTTTGGGGAGTGCGAGGAAGTTATCCTACACCAGGGGCGACCACTGTTCGTCATGGTGGAAATACCTCGTGTGTTGAGGTGCAGGTTGGCGCGGGCGAGGGACACACGCTGATCTTCGACGCAGGAAGTGGTATTATTCATCTTGGTGAACACTTATTGCAGCAGAGAGAAGCAGCACTGAATGCCGCGCTCTTTATTACACATGGGCACAGCGATCATCTTCTCGGTTTTCCGTTTTTCGCACCGCTTTTTGAGCCGCATATGTCGTTGCATGTCTTTGGGCCACAACTTGTGGATTACTCAATCGAGCAACTCGTAACCCAACTGATGTCTCCACCGTATTTTCCAGTAGACGTGCGTTCTTTGCCGTCGCGTCGTTCGTTCCATACCATTGTGGATGAACAATGTATTGTGTGGAATGGTACACATGCTGAACCGCATATTGGTGTGCTTCCTCATACGGTGAAACGGGATGAGGTGTGTGTCGTCGCGAAATTCACAGAAAGTCATCCACAAGATGGTGCGGTTATGTATCGTATCGAGTACGCGGGACGGCGTGTTGTCTATGCGACGGATGTCGAATGGCCGCAGGGATGTGGCGACGATGTCCTGGCATTTATAGAGGGAGCCGATCTGCTCATCCATGATGCACAATATACAAAGCACGAGTATCTACAGATGAAACACGGTTTTGGACATAGTACAATAGAGATGGCGGTAGCGACGGCGCAGGCGGCTCATGTCCATGAATTAGTTCTCTTTCACCATGACCCGACGTATGATGATATACAATTAGACCATATGGAGGCGGAGGCGCGAACTTCTTTCGCACGCACCCGTTCAGCATATGAGGGTATGGAGATGAATCTTTTAAAGCATAAGAATAAACAAAGGATCGAGTGATAACAGTTATGATAAATGTTCTCCTGGCACTAATGATTATCGGCTCATTTCTGTTAGCCGTTTCACTGCATGAAGTTGGACATGCAGTGATGGCTCGCTGGTTGGGTGATCGCACGCCGCAAGCAGAGGGACGCCAATCACTGAGTCTGCGTACACATCTCGACCCTCTAGGCGTGCTCATATGCGTTATTCTTGCATTTCAACCTATTTTCGCGTTTCCAGTAGGCTTCGGTTGGGGCAAACCCGTGAAGGCGGACCCGTGGAAGATGCGCGTTGGAGCCAATCTTGGTCTCTTCACTGTCGCGATAGCAGGTCCCATATTCAGTTTACTGATTGGTCTGCTATTCGCTGTTATTGTACGCTTCACCGCTGTCAGTCTGCTAGGGAATATCTATACAGAACGCGTACTACAGTTGCTTATAGTTTTTGCAAGTGTCAACATCTGTATCACGCTATTCAACCTGATTCCGCTTTACCCGCTTGATGGTTATCAAATCGTATATACGTTGCTTCCTAGCAAGCAAGCCGTGCAGTTTGCTAAGTCGGCACCTTATGGGCCATTTATTATTCTCGTACTTTTCTTCTTTATACCTTTCCTGGCACGATTAGCCGGTGTTGGAGATTTTTTCCTATTCCAACTTGCCTACTACATTCTGGATGGCTCACTCCATTTGATCTCGCTGGTTGTGGCACCATTTCCCAACTTTGATGTGATTCAATCCCTCTACATGTCGTAAGTAGGTAGCTTCGAGATGAATAGTTTCTATAGATGGTTACGAGTTGTTGCCTATCGTTTGGGACAGGTGCGACAACAACTTGGCTTTGTTGCTCCACTTTCCGTAGAGGATAAACAAGAGGTACAACGCTGGTTGCCTGCTTCGGCTCTGACGCTTTTCGATACTATGTCGAATGCGGATCAGCAGCATAGTCTGCGTGTGTGCCGTGGGTTACAAGCGCAGGGATGTATCGAGCGCGACATGCTGGCGGCAGCCCTGTTGCACGATGTAGGTAAGGCAGAGGGACGCGTACCTTTTTGGACACGACCCGTGATTGTGCTTGGCAGGCGATGTGCTCCACATCTTCTTGCAGGGGTTATTGTTCCTCTGTCGCACATGCGTTCGGTAGGGACCCCATTTTTAAGTACGCGGGGGGGCGTG
>CAXTWV010000221.1:0-8402 GCA_964248005.1 uncultured Ktedonobacteraceae bacterium
TGCATATTTTCGCGGATACGGTCAAACACCACAATTGTGTCATGGACCGAGAAACCAACGACGGTTAGCAGAGCCGTGATGAACAGTGTGTCTACCTGGATGTGCAAAGCCCAACCAAGGATAGAGAAGATGCCGACGACCACCAATACGTCGTGAAGCAATGCGATGATAGCACATGCACCATAACGCCATGGTTTGGATACCTTGCGAAATGCGAACGAGATGTACAGCAGAATCAGTATCGATGCTGCGAGTACCGCGAAGATGGAGTTACGAATGGTATCGCTCGCGACCGATGGACTCACCTGATAGTTTCCGTTTAACGCAACATACGCACCCGTGCTATTTAATAGTGTTCCATACACCTTTGGCAGATCGTTCTCACCAATTGTGGACGTTGTTGCAATGCTTACTATTTGTGTCGAACTGCCTTGCTGTATATCCATAACCTTCACCGGTGTACCAGTAGAAGCAGGAGTACTCGCAACCGTAGGTGTTGCCTTTACCGTGGGTGAAGGTGTTCCGGTGGTTGTGGTTGCGATAGGCGTTGTGCTTGCCGCGGTTGTAGCACCTGTGTTTGGCAACTTGGCAAGGGCTGTCTGTACATCACTCACTTGAGGAGTATTGGTAAATTGTGTGAGCGTCACCTGTGTAAAGAGTTTGCCATCAGTACCTGGAATGTCAGCATAGGTGGGCTTGACAGCACTCCCATATTTGTTTTGTATAGCGGTAGTAATGGCATTCTGCACGGTTCCATCGATTTGTGTGTTGAGCCGTACCCAAACAATCTTATTCCCAGCCTGTGTCGCACTTGTACCTGCGTCGCCAAGCGTCACCTGCAGATCGGTAAGCTTGAGTGGCTTGAGTGCTGTTTGTACCTGCTCAATCGTGAGCACCTTTTGTGGACGTAGGTCAACGGTAGCACCACTACGGAAGTCAATGCCGACATTGAGGCCCGTGATAAGTAGCGAAATTACTCCTGGCACGATGATCAGAAGCGAAATGCCAATGAAGACCCAGCGATATTTTACGAGATTAAACACAACATACTCCTCTACACAGTGCTATTCCGCCGTGCCAACGATGCGGTGGCAGTAGCAATGGAGCCAGCAGGAAGCCCGAACAATGCGGGATGATTGACAACGCCTGTCGGTACAAGCAGGTTCAACAATGTGCGTGTGACAACGACTGCCGTAAACATACTCACGACCACGCCCAGGAAAAGCGTCGAGGCGAAGCCAACGATGATGCTCGCGCTAAAGTTGCTGCCGAAGTAGAACAATACCGCGCATGTAATCAGGGTTGAAATGTTTGAGTCACGAATAGAGGGCCATGCACGTCGCCAGCCAATGTCGATTGCCGAGGAAAGCAGTCGGCCTGCACGCAATTCTTCTTTGATACGCTCGAAGATCAGGATGTTCGCGTCTACCGCCATACCAATCGAAAGCACGAAGCCCGCGATACCTGCGAGTGTCAGCGTAACGCCGAGAACTTTGAAGATCCCAAGTGTGAACAAAGCATATAGAACTAATGCCACGTCTGCCAACAGTCCCGGCAAGCGATAGTACAGTAGCATGAACAAAACCACGATACTGAGTCCAATTATCGCCGCGAGAATGCTACGATTGATCGCATCCTGACCAAGTGTTGGTGAAACTGTTTCAAAACTTGCGATTTTCAGTGGTACGGGTAATGCACCATATTTAAGTACGCTGACAAGTTGATTGGCTTGGTCGAGCGAAAAGTTACCCGTAATCTCGCCAGTACCTGGAAGTTGTGATTGGAGGACTGGTGAAGAAACGACTTGTCTATCCAGAGTAATGGTAAAGTAGTCTCCGATATGCGCTTTCGTAAAATCGCCCAAACGTCCGAATGCCGAGCCTTGCATACCAAAATTGATCACGTACCCAGTACCGCCTGTCTGTGAGTTCTGACTCACACCCAGCGAATTAGGATCAAGGTCTTTACCCGTAAAGAGTGGTTTTGTACCACCGTTGCTTGACGTATATTGTGTGGGGTCAAGCGTTGTGCCTGGTTGTACGCTGGTTGTGCCAGTATCCCAGAACTCTAATACGCCGCTTTTCAATAGCGTCGAGACTTGTTGTTGTTGATTACCACCATTCAAGCCGGGCAACTCAACCGCGATACTGTATTGACCATTCGTTTGTTGAGTGCGAATGCTTGGCTCATTCACGCCTAAGCCGCCATTGACGCGGTTCTCGATTTGTGCGCGGGTATTCTCGATCTGGTCCGATGATGGATTTTGCCCATTCGATGGCACGAGAAGGACGCGCACGCCGCCTTGCAGGTCGAGTCCTTGCTTAAAAACAAATGGATTGGGAATGCCATGAAACGCCTGAGTCGTCTTCCCATCGTTGTTGGGCCAGAAGATGACATATGACGCGCCCAGTGCCAACAAGATAATGAAGAAGAGGAGTGTGAGTGTTCCTCGCCGCATAACTATTATTTCCTCTCACCATGACTAACTAACTTACAAATGCTTACGTATGGACTAGCTTACAGCGTTCTTGTACATACTTACTTGCCACAGAGGACGCGATAAATCGGTCCCTACATATTGGATTGCCCGTCTTCTTCTTTGGGCGCATGAAAGAACGTTCCCTCTGAGGAACGTGGCACTATGCCATATTTATCGAGTGCAGTATAGCATAGTTGACTCTTGTTGCATATACACGATGCTGAGCCAAACTATTTTCTCATTCCTCTTATTTGGTGGAATGTGCGTATGAGACGTATAAAAAAGAGGAAGAGGGAATACAACCTTCGTTGCCTCGTTGCGTAGCTATATTAAGATTGATCGGAGACGGTAGGGGCAGCAATTCATTGCGCCCGAAGATGGGTTGGGAGGGGGTCACGTCGAGGTAATGAATCGTTGCCGACAGGTTGCCCTCCCAACCCATCTTTGGGCGCAGTGAATTGCTGCCTCTACCGATACCAATATATGTCAAAATGTATCACGCGATATTTCCTTCCATTGTACATGATAGAGCAAGATACGTCGTCATATACAAAGAAACAATTTCATACATGTTTTAAGATAAAAAGGACGAGAGAAAAGAAGGAGTCTTCAGTAATTATGGAAGAGACAATGCAAGGAGCGGAGTACGCGACAACGCCAACGCTCGATTCTAATCGTAAGGTTGTCATGGATGTGCGCAATATCACGAAGAGTTTACCGCTTGGTCGTGAGCGCATTGATATCCTTAAAGGCATCAGTTTTCAGATTTTGAGCGGTGAGTTTGTCTCTATTGTAGGACCGTCGGGTTCTGGTAAGAGCACACTACTCGGCATTATTGCGGGACTTGATAATCCTACGGATGGGCAAGTCTTGATCGACGGAGTAGATATTACGCGTATGGGCGAGGGGCGTCTGGCTTCGGTTCGCAATAACAAAATTGGTATGGTTTTCCAGGCGTATAACCTGATTCCAACTCTGACGGCACAGGAAAATGTCGAGGTGCCTCTGTACGTGGGCAAACATAAAGGACTGCCATCAACACGCGCGAAAGAGTTGCTTACTCTTGTGGGACTTTCACATCGCCTGTCGCATCGTCCAAGCCAGCTTTCAGGTGGTGAGCAACAGCGCGTGGCGATTGCACGTTCGCTGGCAACTGATCCCGCGTTTGTTATTGCCGACGAGCCAACCGGAAACCTTGATGCGAAGAATGGCGAAAACGTCCTCAAGTTGATTGCTGACTTACGAGATCGCACAGGCAAAACATTTATCATCGCGACACATGACCCAGAGGTTGCACGACATGCTGATCGAGCCATTCGTATCGTCGATGGTTTGATTGCTTCCATCGACAACACGGGTGGGAGAATCACGCAGTAATGAAAACCCCAATGTACTTCAACTACACCACGCGTTCGCTGTTCCGAGGTGGACAACGCACGCTCTTGGCGATCTTCTGTGTCGCTGTAGGTGTGATGGCAATTGTCGCGTTGCAGTTGGTGGGCCTCATGATTAATGGAGCCTTCAATAGCAATGTGCGCGATGCCAACGGCGGTGATATCTCCGTCACATCAACCAACCAGCCCTTCACACAAGATGACCTGTCTTACTTCAACACGCTCAAGTCGAATAATAAAATCACGGGCTACACACCTATCGTCAATGCGACAGGCCGTGTTACACTGAGTAGCTCGACTCGTCAAAGTTTTACTCTGCAGGCGGTTGACCCAGCGACCTATCCTGTGGTGACGCCACCAACATTTACTAATCCCAGTGATGGCAAAATCTCGAATCTACTCAAAAACGATTCGGTGATTGTCACAGTTCCCTTTGCCAACCAGTATCATAAAAAAGTTGGCGATGTTATTGATATTCATGCCTCATCACAACAGGCGAGTGGACGTACTATTCACGCCAAAATCGTGGGTATCGTTTCTGAAACAGGTGTGTTAACACAAGCGGGTAGCGTTGTGCTGGTCTCGATCAACGATTATAAAGCCGCGGCTCCCAAAGAGGCTGTGACCTATGATACGGTTGATATCTCGACCACAACACCTGCACAGGCTGACTCAGTGGCGAAGGATATTCAAGGGAAGTTCCCGATCTCAACCGCGCAAACTGCCGCGAGTGCCTTGAAGCAGCAACAGGACTCGGTTGATAATATCAGAAACTTCCTGGAGATTTCTGGTTTGCTGGCACTTCTGATCGGTGGTATCGGTATCGTCAATACGATGCAGGTATTGCTATCGCGTCGCAAAACCGAGATTGCTATGCTCAAGACGACAGGCTATCGTCGCTTTGACCTCTACCTATTGTTCGGTCTCGAAGCTGGTCTGCTTGGTCTGATTGGCGGCTTGATTGGCTCAGCTGCCGCGACGGGTGTGAGCTATCTTGTGCGCAACCTTGTGCAGCAGACATTTGGCTTAAACATCCCCTTTACGCTCGACCCGCTTACTATTGGCGGTGGTGTGCTGATTGGGCTGGTGACAGCGTTAATCTTTGGTCTTTTGCCAATCGTACAAGCAGCAAACATTCGTCCGTTGAATGTCATCCGTGACATACCGGAGGGTGCGGGAGCTAGTAGTGTGCTCCTCACCATTGGGCTATTGGTTGTGCTATCAGTACTCTTCTGTGGACTGGCAATCGTTATTCTGAACAACAATGTCTTCCTGGGCTTGGTCTCGGTCTATGGCACCTTCCTTTTCCTGGGATTGTTAAGCCTGTTCTTAGTACTGGTCATCTTCCTGGTGAGCAAATTACCAGTCCCTGAACGCTTCAACATCTGGTTACTTGGACTTGTGGTGATTGGGCTTGCGATTGCGGCCTTGGCCTATAAGTTCTCACTGACCTTGAGTGTTTTGTTGCTTGTGGTATCGCTGCTTGGACTGATTATCATGTTCTTGCCCCGTCCAGCAAAGGCAACAACTAAGATGGCCTTCCGCAACCTCGGACGCACACGCGCTCGGACTGCCACCACCATGCTTGCCCTTTTCGTGGGTGTCTTCACGATTGGCTTGATTCTGGTGTTGGGGCAAGACTTGCGTGAGAAGATCAATAGTGTGCTTGCTAGTGCGCTCAACTTCAACGTGATCTCGATTACATCGGGCAACGATACTGCCGCATTACATGACAAACTGCATACTCTTCCTGGGTTGTCTGTGTCGCAGCAGAGAAATCTTGCGACGCTGGCACCTGTGTCAGTCAATGGAAAACCAATTCTGACCCTCTTGCCAAAAGACGACTCAAAGGCATCGACAACCAATCTGGGACGTGGTGGCACACTCTACTTCTTGAGTGGTATCGAGGGCTACGACGTTGGCAACAACCAGTTGCCCAGCACGCAAAACCTGACAATTAAGAACGGGCGCAACCTCACCTCTGCCGATGCTGGCACAAACAACATCCTGGTAAACTATCAGTTGTTAGCGGACGACCCTTTACGTTTGAAGATAGGGGACACAATCACATTCGCTAGCCTTGATCGTAGAACCGAGAAGACGCTAACCATCGTGGGTTCGTATCAGCAGTTATCGCTAGGGTCGAACTTGTATCCTATCCTGGGGTCCTCTGATACAGTAAAAGCTCTTAGTCCAGCGGGACTTAATCAAGCCGTGTTCTACATGAAGATCGATCCCGCGAAGGTAGGACAGGCCGTTGATGAAATTGGTAATACCGTACCAAATGCGTTTGTGGTTAACCTTGCTAATATCGGTAATGTTATCAACCAGTTCCTGAATGATATTCTGTTGACGCTGACGACGATTGCCTCGCTCTCGCTACTAGCAGGGATCATTATCATTGCGAACGCGGTAGCACTCGCGATGCTGGAACGCCGACGTGAACTTGGCATCTTGAAATCCGTAGGCTACACGAGTGGAACTATACTAAGCGAAGTCCTGATCGAGAACGGTCTCGTCGGTGGCATTGGCGCACTCCTTGCTGTGCTGCTGGTGACGGTGGTTACAAGCTTACTTGGTACATTCCTCTTCAAGTCAGCGTTCGGTGTCAATAGTGGTATCGCGCTTGCGCTTATCGCTGGCTCAGCCGCTTTAGCCATGTTGACCGCCGCCCTTGTTGCGTGGGGTTCTGTGCGTGTGCGCCCATTGGAGGTGTTGCGCTACGAGTAATAGTATAGACAATGAATGTGGAAAGGCAATATGTATGTGCAGACTGCAAGTCTACACATACATATTGCCTTTCCACATTCATTGTCTTTCTGGTTGTCTACTCAAGCATATCATCAAGCGTGTTACATACAAGGAGCTACGATAGTTCGTAGTGGAGGAGAAACACATTATGCAAAAACGACAACTTGGTAAGACCGATATACATATCACACCAATTGGCTTTGGCGCATGGGCCATTGGTGGAGGCGATTGGAGTATGGGTTGGGGCAACCAGGAGGATAAGGACTCGATTGCCGCGATTCGGCATTCACTCGACATGGGCGTGAACTGGATTGATACCGCCGCCGTCTATGGTTTGGGTCACTCTGAAGAGATGGTTGGAGAGGCAATCAAGGAACGCGAACGTCCCTATATCTTCACAAAATGCTCGCTTGTATGGAACGAGGATCGTAAACAATACAGTAGCCTCAAGGCCGATTCGATACAGCGTGAGTGCGAGGCGAGCCTGAAGCGTCTCGGTGTTGACTATATCGACTTGTATCAGATTCACTGGCCCAATCCTGAACCAGATATCGAAGAGGGTTGGGGCAAAATGGCGGACTTGAAGAAACAGGGCAAGGTTCGCGCCATCGGTGTTTCAAACTTCAATGTTGAGCAGATGAAACGCATCCAGAAGATCGCTCCTATAGACTCACTACAACCGCCATACTCGCTGCTTCGTCCTGGTGTACAGGATGAGATTTTGCCATTCTGTGAGCAGGAACAGATTGGTGTGATTGTCTACTCACCGATGGCGTCAGGCTTGTTAAGTGGCACAATGACCAAGAAGCGTGTGAATGCGATGCCCGACAACGATTGGCGTAAAAAAGGCCAAGAGTTTCAGGAGCCACGTCTTTCACGTAACCTCAAATTTGCGCAACTCTTGAGTGACATCGGTTTTCCGCACAATGTCAGTGCAGGTGTTATTGCTATTGCCTGGACGCTACACAATTCAGCTGTCACAGGTGCTATTGTCGGTGGTCGTAGTCAAGCGCAAGTGGATGGCGTCATTCCAGCCGCCGAGTTCCACCTTGGCTCAAGCGAACTCGCCGAAATCGAGAAATTTCTGCACGACAACCCGTAAAGGAATGTGTACTATTCACGATACGCGTCATATGATGTAGGGACCGATTTATCACGTCCTCTTGGCGATTAACATGCCGACGAGGACGTGATAAATCGGTCCCTACATGTAATGTTTCCGTTCTCGTTTGATTATGTATTACCAGAAACGTTTTCTAAGTTATAAGAGGGAACTCTTGACAAAGGGGCATCCTCATGGTACATCTTCTATAGCAGATAGCTATATTCAAAGAACGTATGTAATAGAGATAAGAGAAGGACTACTACATGACGACGTTTCCTGAACAAAATATGTCCCCCTATTCTATGGAACAGTCGCTACCTCAACAAAGTATGCCGGAATCTATTGATATAAGGCAGTATGCGGTGGTTACACGTGACCTGATGCAGGTTTTTGGGCAGAAGGTTGCTGTGAGCCATCTAAATCTCGCGGTACGGTCTGGAGAGTTCTTTGGATTCCTGGGACCGAATGGTGCGGGCAAGTCTACCACTATAAAGATGATGGTCGGTTTGTTGCGTCCTACATCGGGCACGGTACATGTTGGAGGCGTCGATGTGTGGCATGATTCATTGCGTGCGCGTACCCTGATGGGTGTGTTGCCTGAATATCTCAATCTGTACGAACGGCTCAGTGGACGCGAATTTATTACGTTTGCTGGACATATGTACGGTGTGCC
>CAXTWV010000222.1:0-2177 GCA_964248005.1 uncultured Ktedonobacteraceae bacterium
CGTTGGTATTCGCTCATGAATTTCTCCTCGCTAAAGCTTCATCGCTCGCTGTTCGGTCATCGCGACTTGATTTTTCATTTGCAGATAGCCTTGTTCCGCTTGTTTTCGAGCCTCCACTGAAAAACTATCCCTATTGAAGTTGGGACCACGTAGCATTGGGTCGGCGCTGGTTCCAACAGGAATTGTATAATTGGCTGATGCAAGCATGTCCTGTGCAGTTTTAATCAGCATGTCAAATACAAGAGAACATGCATACGCTTTATGCTCCCATATAGAGTTAAATTGGAAAGGATTTGCAAATCTTTCCGCACAAATAATTGGCCCTGTATCTATTCCCTTGTCAATATAATGTACCGTGCCTCCTGCAGCCCTCTGAAAGGCTTCAATATTTTTTGAAATAGCTATGTTCTCAATCGCGTTCATTCCCCTTGCATACGGTAAAACAGCCGGATGTCCGTTGATGATACGTGAACCTGTATACTCTATCCACCAGGGTTCTAGTATCTGGTCAATAAAAATAAACATAAAGGGTATAGTTGATTGAGAGCAAATGCCTTTAAGCCATTCTTTTGTTGGCAAGCTATTGAAGTTGAGTCCAGGAAACAACGTTTCAGAAAAAGCTGTCGCAGAGTGGGTAGGAATGCCAAATAGATGAATCATAGCTTCCTCTGTTTCGCTCAAATCTGGATAGATTTCTCGCAATTGTTCTACCGACGTAGTGTTTAAATGTTTCATACCAACGTGCTCTTGATGGAAATGCTCTCGAAGAGCTAGCTTCCTTTCTGATAAAGGATGCTCACGCGCAATCACACCCTGAAAGCCTCGAATATTCGTAAACGTTTCTAGCCACCTTGTCACTAAATAGCTTGACTGAAACCTTGTTTCAGTTACTAAGAAAAAATCAATTCCCATATCTTCCCCATATCTTTGATACATCCCTCTTATAGAAAGATCATCCATTTAGATTTCCCCATGCCGTGTCACTGTCTTCATTTGTTAACTTCCACAGCACCTAATGCTCTCAATGTTGCTTTTTGTGTTTCCGTCAGCCCTGTTACATCCGCGATATTCATGTGCTCATAAGGCCGGTCAGTTTTTAGCGTGTTTGTAGATATACCACTTGCCACGTTCCAGAGTCTAATTGTTCCATCACCACTACTGCTAGCAATAGTATCTCCACTGGCATTGAAGACGACAGAATAGAGCCAACTCGTGTGCCCTGTGAGCACATTCTGCAGGTGTCCAGTAGTGGCCTCCCAGAGGCGAATGGTTTGATCCCAGCTACCACTCGCGATAGTCTTTCCGTCAGGACTAAACACGACCGACTCAACTAAGTCAGCATGCCCTGTGAGCACATTCTGCAGGTGTCCAGTAGTGGCCTCCCAGAGGCGAATGGTTTGATCCCAGCTACCACTCGCGATAGTCTTTCCATCAGGACTAAACACGACCGACCATACTGCATTTGTGTGTCCTCTCAAACTATTAAGCAACTCGCCTGTACTTACTCTCCATACGCGCACAACTTGATCTTCTCCACCGCTAACAATGTACTGTCCGTCGAAACTAAAGGCTACCGACCATACCCAATCTTCATGTCCACGTAATATTCTGAGACATTGCCCTGTACGTACATCCCAGACTCGTACCGTTTGATCGTCACTACCGCTGGCGAGGAGGCGTCCGTCTGGACTAAACGCGACCGATTTTACCCAATCTTTGTGTCCATGAAGTGTTTTAATGGACTCATTGGTATGTACATCCCAAAGCCGTATCGTTTGATCGTCACTGCCGCTGGCGAGGAGGCGTCCGTCTGGACTAAACGCGACTGAGCGTATTCGGTTCGCATGTCCGTGTAGTATTTTGATGCACTGACCAGTGTGGACATCCCACAAGCGTACCGTTTGGTCTTCGTTGCCGTTTGCAAGTAATTGTCCATCAGGACTGAATGCCACTGAATATCTTAATGTACTATGACCCTGCAATATTTTAAGACACTGACCTGTATGAATATCCCAGAGCCGTATAGTCTGATCTTCACTGCCACTTGCAAGTAGGCCGACATGGGAATCGAAAGCTACAGACATAACGAGATTAGCATGCCCTCTCAGTATCTTAATGCTCTCTCCTGTGCTTACCTGCCACAACCTTACTGTCTGATCTCTACTCCCACTGGCAAG
>CAXTWV010000222.1:2277-8396 GCA_964248005.1 uncultured Ktedonobacteraceae bacterium
ACTCCCACTGGCAAGCAGCGTACCATCAGGACTAAATGCAACGGAATAAATTCTTCCCTCATGTCCTGTAAGTACTTGAAGACATTGACCCGTTCCCACGTCCCATAAGCGGACTGTTTGATCATCACTGCCACTGACGAGCATTGTGCTATCAGCGTTGAAGGCTACCGACCGAACCCAATCTGCATGACCTTCACAGCTAAGAAGTGGCAGACCATCAGCAGTGCGCCAAATTCGTATCTCGCTATTTGTTGTGCCCGCAGCTAACAACTCCCCGTTGGGACTCAACACGATAGCAAGAACTCCACCGAATGCATCTGTAAAAACTGACTGTGCAAAGTCTGCATGTGCGAAATTTACTTCAGAGAGATCCGCACCTTGTAGGTATGCCTGCCAAATAAGCAAGGAAGAAAAGTCGTAGTTATGCAGGTTATATCCCAGGTGGATGAGAAGATCAAGCAAATTACCGGCGGCATAGCCTGATGTTTGAGAATGTGTTTCGTGAAGTAACGTAAGAATTTTTTTCAGTTGCTGTTCGCTTCCATCTCTCCCATATATTGCAAGGAGTCTTTCCGCGAGTATGTCGAGAATGAGATGTGCCTGGCTTGCTCGAATATAATCTTTCGCTTGCGCTTTCATTAATACATGGCTGCCAAACAGTTTTAATGATGTAGTGCTAATCTCTTGAAAGATACTCTCTACGAATTTGTTGGTTACATACTCCATAATAACAGGCTGTAAAGAGAAACGGGCAGCACCTGTGGTGTCAATGATAGAACGTCTTTGCAGAGAGTTAAGCGTTTCTAAAAGGGCCGTTCCAAAGGCAGGGCGTACAAAATCTTTTTGTAGTGTTTCAAGGGATACAGCTTCGCGTTCTATTGCTAGCCAATATAAAAGTTCACGCTCTTGCTCTGAAAGACGTTGAAATTGTTCATCTAATAGATCATTAATATCACCAATGATAGAGCTACTGTAACGAAGGAATGCGGCGATATCACCTGCGAATATCTCATTGATAGGTGCCGCAACGAGCTTTAAGGCAAGTGGATTGCCTGCGTAACGATCTATCAAGGCAGCCCACATTTCGTTGTCTCCAAACAGCCCTTTATCAGCGAGAATAGCCTGTCCCTCTTGCTGATCCACGCCTGCTAATTGCATTGCATGAACCTTTGTGCCTTCCAGACGTGCAATATCTTTTGGCTTTTCTCGGCTCGTCAAGAGTAAGCAACTTTGGTGCGGTACTTCCCCAAACACCTCGATGATCTTTGCATATCCTTCTCGATCTGTCACGTACTGACCAACCCGATCACCGCTTTGCAATATCGACTCCAGGTTATCGAGAACGAGTAAGCATCGCTCCTTTTTTATATATTCGCGGAGCAACTCTATTTGCTGCTCTTCATCATTAGGTACATTCCCTCGCTCAGGCCCAAAGACTAGTTGGAGAAAATTCCTCAAAATATTTGTGGGAATAGGAGCATCACGCAACGAACACCAAACTACAGTGGTAAAATCTTTTTTTATCTTCTCTACGAGCTGTGCGGCAAGTGTCGTTTTTCCAACACCCCCAATTCCTAAGATAGCAATGATCTTAGAACGGTCAGGGAGAATCCACTGCTCTAAAAGAGCAAGGTTTGCTTCACGACCATAAAAATGTTCTATATGAGGTGCTTCTACCAAATCCTCTTTGAAGCGTGTATGTTCTTTCTGACTGATATGCTTGCTAGGATATGTTCCTGTTGCCACATCGCCAGAAAGCGTGAGGCGGAGGTGCGGAGAGTAGCCTGCCGCCTCAAAAAGAGCACTTCTTGTCTCCGCATCTAACGCTAATGCATCAGCTAGAGCCTGAACAGTTTCTTCTGAAGGTGCTATACGTTCTCCACGTGTCAAATGACTCACATATCCTGGCGTCATACCAGCAAGCTCTGCCAAGCGCGTCTTGCTCATACGCCGTGTGGTACGGAGTTCTTCGAGCAATGCCGGAAAACTTTTCTTATCTTCGTTCAAGGGTTTACTCCACTCTCTGCTACATATGGATACAAGAAGAAATATACTGGTATTATACTTTAAGCTAGAGCCGAAGGCAAGAAAGTATTCGGTCTCATTGCGCGTTCTGCTTCTTATAGTATGGGTAATAAAAGAAAGTTCCTTTTTTAATATATGTATTTTTTAACCGTCTATGCGTATATATTCTCACAGTTATAACCACAATAAAAAGCAAAGGTGTCTAAAAGCTTGCTTTTCACCTCGTTCATAATTATACTAGTATCATACTGATTGGGTAGAAATGTATACTGCCTTTACATATACAACGTAGTATAAGCCCGTTCAGTAACAAATGAAAAAGGTCGGAACGCAAAGTCGCTTCACACGTGTCGTATGCTCAAGCAAACCAATGGATGAGTCTCGTACTCTTTTGAGAGGATACACATATGAGCCATTATTCTGGTCGTCAACTGAGACAATACCGCCTTAATAGAGTGATAGGTACAGGTGGTTTTGCAGATGTCTATGATGCTGTAGACACCAACTTGAGAAGACGTGTGGCTATCAAGTTGCTACATACAAAATTAGCACAGGAGGCCATAGACGCATTTCTTGAGGAGGCGCGGATCGTGGCTCGTATGGAACATCCACATATTATACATGTGATTGAGTTTGATTGTCATGAGAATGTACCGTATCTCGTGATGAGTTATGCTCCCAATGGTTCAGTACGCCAATTTTATTCGCGCGGAGCCATACTGCCCTTAGAGACCATTGTACGCTATGTTGAGCAAGCGGCAGACGCACTGGAATATATACACCTGCAAAATGTGGTTCATCTGGATATCAAACCAGAGAATATGCTGCTGGGAAGAGACGGCGAAATACTTCTGACAGACTTTGGGATCGCGACCTTTGTTCATGCGTCACCAGCAGCACTATCTCAGGATGGTGTTGGTACTGCAACGTATATGGCACCAGAACGATTTTATGGAGCAGTAAGTCCGGCAAGTGATCAGTACTCTTTGGCGGTTTGTGTATATGAGTGGCTAACTGGTACGCCTCCTTTTCAAGGGTCCGCTCCTGAGATCGTGTGGCAACACCTCCACGCTGAGCCTCTACCGATAAATGAGAGTAACGCAGATACACCTCTTGCTGTCGAACACGTCGTATTCAAGGCTTTGAACAAAAACGCAGAGGACCGTTTTACCAGTGTAAAGGAGTTTGCTATGGCATTAGAGAAGGCATCGCATACGCCATCACCATCAAAGGTGGAGCAGATGATGAATAGAAAACGTCGTATGTGGCGGGAAACACTGCTTTTCTTTGTTATGAGTATAGTAACTTCAACCTTGTTAGGTATAGGTCTCACGTTAATCGGTGTCATGCTAGATGTAGCTGTTCCCGTCGCTGAAGTATGTTTACTGACTATTCCCATCGTGAGCGGGTTTACATGGAGAAATTCTGTTGCCCAAAAGCTTTCTTTCGGTATACTAGCGGTAGCGTTAACACTCGGTCTAGCATTACAATCATGGATCGCGTTTGGTTGGACGGCAACAATACTTTTTATTGTGTTCTCGTATCTTAGCTTCATACGCGCCTATCATTTTTGACGAAAGATCATGCATCTTCTCTATGCGTGCATCATCTTCTGGCTCTACCGCGAGCACGGTGGTGTACAAATCGTCCCCGCCCCAATGCGCTAGAAGGTATCGTAGGGACCGATTGATCGCATCCAAAGATGGGTTGGGAAGGGGCCACGTCGGAGAGAGAATTGTTGCCAACGCATTGCCCCTCCACTCTCCCCATCTTTGGACGCGATCAATCGGTCCCTACCGAAGGTCAACCACATATCCCTCGTTCCCTCGCAATTGGAACTCGGAAAGGTCAAGCCGTCCTTCGCGATCCAGGTGTGTTGAAAGAGCGATTATGCCAGTCCCCAGCCCTGGCAGTTTTAACGTTTGCTCTTGCGCTGAAACGTTGAGTACCACGAGGTAGCGTTGTCCGCCTTGCTGTCGCAGGTAGGCAAAGCAGGCATCGTTATCCTGGTCAACAGAGGCATAGGCACCAATGGTAAGCGCAGGCACAGATTGCCGAAGCTTTAAGAGTCCGTGCGTCAATGCCAATACCGAATGTACGTCTTGTTGCTCTACCTCTACGTTGTATGACTGATAATCGCTAGCGATGGGCAACCATGTTGTCGCTTCGGGTGTTGCAAAGCCCGCATTTGGGCTACCATTCCATTGCATGGGTGTGCGTTCGTAGTCGCGACTATGTTCGGGCGAGAAACGCGCTACAGGGTCGCGCAATTGTTCACGCGACATTGGCACATCCTGCATTCCGATCTCATCACCATAATAACATGTAGGGGTACCACGTAGAGTGAGTAAGAGCATCTGTGCGATACGGGCCTGTTCGCGGCCTACACGTGTGGCGATACGTGTTCTATCGTGATTGCTCAGGACCCAGTTAGGCCATGCTCCTTTGGGAAGTGCGGCCTCATACGCATCGACAATCTCGCGAATGTCGTGCGCATTCCATGTAGTCATCGTCACGAATTGAAAATTGAAGGGAAGTTGCGCCTCGTCGAGCGTCTCTCCGTAATACTGAATCAGGCGTGCAAGCGGTAGGTAAATCTCGCCAATCAATACGCGGTCGCCGTAGCTTTGCAAGAGGGCACGCATACTACGTACTAAGTCGTGTATGCCGGGTTGGTCCTGCGAATATCGTCCATCCTGATAGCCGCTTGGATCGTCTCCCGGCTTCCAATCTGGATTGAGGCCGTTATCGCGGAACTGTGGGTCTTTGAGCAGCAACCAGATTACATCGACACGGAAGCCATCGACGCCACGGTCGAGCCAGAAACGTAACACATTATCCATCGCCTCACGAACCTGCGGACTGCGCCAATTGAGATCAGCTTGCTTCACATCGAATAAGTGTAGATAGTATTGCCCCGTTTGTGCATCGAGTTGCCATGCTGAACCTCCAAAGAGACTTGTCCAGTTATTGGGTGGGCCGCCATCAGGTGCGGGGTCACGCCAGATGTACCAGTCACGTTTCGCGTTTGTACGGCTGGAACGCGACTCCTGGAACCACGGATGCTCATCGGACGTGTGATTGGGTACAAAGTCAAGAATAACCTTCAAATCGCGTTGATGTGCCTCATGCAACAATCTATCCATATCTTGCAGAGTTCCGAAGAGAGGGTGTACATCGGTGTAGTTGCTGATGTCATAGCCAAAGTCCGCCATCGGGGAAGGATAGATGGGTGAGAGCCAAAGCGCATTCACGCCCAGCCATTGCAGGTAGTCCAACTTGCTTGTGATACCGGGAAGGTCCCCTACACCATCACCATTGCTATCGAGAAAACTACGTGGATATATCTGATAAATAGTGCCAGTTTGCCACCAGGAGTGTGTCTGTTGTGCCATGTGTTGTTCCTTCGTTGAGAATGATACTACAGTATATCTCACGCTTTGGCACGATGATTGTGGGACAGCGCATAGCAATGCTGCGGAATGAAAATGTATATGAGGGACGTTATTATAGCTGTGATGAGTATGCATTACACTTTCTATTTCAGCATGAAAGGGAACAGTAACAATGGCCTCTGTTTTAGATTTGACACAAGAGCGACATGCACACATTGACCAGCGTTTACATAACGACGAGGTTATTTGGCTCAACTCGGTTCGTCCTGATGGACACCCACACGCGGTTGTTGTCTGGTTCTTGTGGGATGGCGAGACTGTTTTGATGTTCAGTCGTCCTAATAATCAGAAGGTACGCAATATACAGCACAATCAAAACGTGGTGCTGGCAATGGACAACACGAACAATGGTGATGATCCGATCACTCTCGAAGGAACCGCTACATTGTTTGATCGTGGTAACATGGATATAACGCCCTATGTCACGAAATATAATGAGGGCATCAAGCAACTCGGTTTTACCCCAGAACAAATGGTAGCAAGTTTTAGTCAGGCCATCCGTATTACGCCAACCCGCGTGATGTGAGATTTTGTTATATGGAACTGCTTTGTGCATGTTCCCATATAAATATCTTATGTAAGACTTCAACGCTTTCTTCTGTGCATCTTTCCTAGTAGGGGCGCGATAAATCTCGTCCC
>CAXTWV010000223.1:0-8383 GCA_964248005.1 uncultured Ktedonobacteraceae bacterium
GCGAAGCTTCAGCCAGGAGAAACGTTGCTTGTACTAGGCGCGGCAGGGGGTGTTGGGCTTGCCGCTATCGAGATCGCAAAAGTCATGGGGGCGCGTGTCATTGCGGCTGCCTCCACTGATGAGAAGCTAGCAGTCTGTAAAGCGCATGGTGCCGATGAGGGTATTAATTATAGCACCGAAGACCTGAAAGAGCGTCTAAAGGTGTTGACGAAGGGGAATGGCGTCGATGTCGTCTATGATCCAGTTGGTGGCAACTATTCAGAGGTCGCACTGCGCAACACAGCATGGGAGGGACGTTACCTCGTGATTGGCTTCGCGGCTGGTGATATTCCACGCATTCCGCTCAATCTCACCTTGCTCAAGGGCTGTTCAATTGTCGGCGTCTTCTGGGGTACCTTCGTGGCACGCGAACCTCAACGCAATCAGCAGAACTTACAAGAACTCCTGACATGGTTTCAGCAAGGGAAAATCAAACCATTAATCTCCGCTACCTATCACCTTAAGGATGCTGCTCATGCGCTTAACGACATGATGCAACGCAAAGTGACGGGAAAGGTGGTACTCTTAACAGAGGAATAACATAGATAGGTGTAGGGACCGATGATTGGGTTTAACAATTTAATCAGGATACGGCATCTGTAGGGACCGATTTATCCCGTCCTTTTGGCATTTTTATTCCCCAAAAGGACTTTATAAATCGGTCCCTACAGGTATCTTGGTTATTTGGTTAAACTCAATTATCGGTTCCTACCGCCATAGAAAAACAAGAGGAGTTACACCAACCATGGCGCGTGTAGTGCTGATCTCAGGCCCAATTGAGCAAGCATGGGTGGAGCGTTTGAAACGTGTCTCGCCCGATTTGACGATAGAACATCAACCCTCGCTCCCTTCCCAGGATTCGCTGTGGCAAGAGGTAGAAATAGTATATGGCGTTCCCCGGAAGCTGCCGACGGTAGAGCAGGCCCCACACCTACGTTGGGTACAACTCTACTCGGCTGGTGCTGACAGGCTTATGGACAATCCTCTCTTCCAAACGGATGTCATGTTCACGACCGCTAGCGGTGTGCATTCAATCAATATTGCCGAGTATGTCTTTGCCATGACACAGGCATGGTATCGCAAGCTTCCACAACTCTTTGTATGGAAACAGAGTAAAGAGTGGGGCAGAGATAAGGAAAGCATTGAGTCATCTATCGAAGAGCTACATGGGGAAACTATCGGGATTGTTGGTTACGGTAGCATTGGACGCCAGGTCGCGCGTTTGGCTCAGGCATACGGATTGCGTGTATTGGCAATGCAGCATGGTACCAACCATAAAGATACAGGCTACCAATTCCCCAATGTCGGTGATCCAGAAGGCACAATTCCTGAAAAGTATTATACCTTTGACCAATTGCACGATATGTTGCAAGAATGCGATGTAGTTGTTGTCTCCGTGCCTTTGACGACAGAGACAAAGGCGATGTTCAATGCCGAGGCATTCCAGGCCATGAAGGAGAGCGCGTTTTTCGTCAATATCGCGCGTGGCGATGTCTGTGACGAAACCGCACTGATTTCCGCGCTGAAGCAAAAACAGATAGCAGGTGCCGCGCTCGATGTCTTTCAGCAAGAACCATTACCCGCGACCTCGCCACTGTGGGACCTGCCAAATGTGCTGATGAGTCCACACGACTCAGGCGTGACACCGCACTACAATGAACGTGCCGCCACCATCTTTGAGGCAAATCTGCGTCGTTATCTCGCGGGCCAACCTCTGTACAATCTTGTGGATAAGAAGCGCGGCTATTAGAGTTGCTTTTCCAGAATAAATGTGTTTAAGGTGAAAATCAGAGATTTTCACCTTAAACACATTTATTCTGGAATGATACATACCACGGCATTGCAGTTGTGGAAACCGCTAAACTGTCCTTCGGTGCGTGCTATTTGTCCGTGCGAATTGCATCCCACATAAGGCGTTGTTGCCAATGTCTTTTTCACCGCATCGAGTTCAAAGCCAAACGCTTTTCCCGTTCGTAAGCGTGTTGCAACACAATCAAAGAAAAGAGCGACCGCTGGTTTCCCTCCATAGAGCCTTTGTAGCGCGGTACTGGTTGCACTCGCTGCTGCCTCGGTTGCGCTATCATCGCTTGTACTCATAATTTGTATGATTGATCTGGGCGGTATCTCCGCCGCACAAAGTATCGAGCCATTGGCGTCTACCGAGAGCGGCACACGCAATTTATGACCCCCACCAACATCTATCCCAATCACATTGTGCAGAAAGAAGGGCAGAGGATCATCAAGAGAAAACGTTTGTCCTGTTGCCGCCGCATGTTCCTGAAACGCTTGTACCGCAGGCTTATCATCCAGGCGCATTAAGCACATACCATCGACTTCTGTCACATGCATACGTTCACTTGCGGGCCTCCATCCATGCTTTACGCCAATCCCAAGCGGTTTATGCGAAAGTATTTCAAGTGCCACAACCGTATTAGAAAGCACTTCTGTATCATAAAAGACGGGCGTGTGACTGAATAGCGCGTTATCACCTGCACCACCGCCAAAGAATTGATACGAACCGTCAGTAAGTAATGTGAGTTGCTCTACCAGATAATCCGTAACACCTGCAAGGGCATCCGCTAGCACAATTGCCGCGCGATATCTATATGGACTGTCTTTCGTACCTTGAAACGAATTAAGTACAGCCGCGGCAGCCTCTTTACTATTTTCGCTCAAGCCGTGCCCAACGCCAAGTGAAAATTTCATCTCACTTGAGCGTAGTGCAACCGCGCTTACCATTCCTTCTCCGTGTACCGCATTAGTAAACTCGCCTGCCGATGAACATCCCAGAAGTAGTGCGGGATGACACGCTTTTTTGAGAGCTGTTAAGAGTGTTGTGTGATCGTAAGTAGGTGCGGCAAAGAGAATAACGACATCTGGCGGTCCCTGTATTGCTTCCGCAATCCGCAAGCCAAGCACTCTACCAGCATCGTTGCTATCGGCATGGTCTGTGAAGACAACTGCTGATTCTGTCATGTCTATATTCCTCTTTTCCATCCATACCTGCTAGAAGTGTGGTCATGCTAAAGCTTTTAGCGAGCAGCATGTTATATCAAATACTATGGTGGTAGTATATCATAGTATGATATTTAGAGGTTAAAAGGAAATTTTATACGCAACACATATCTCACAGATTATGCGTATAAAATAGTGTTGGCCCCTATGACGCCGCGTTTGCTCTCCTTACCAGTTACAGCAAATACGGTTCCTGCTTGTAGTGCTTCAACAGTAGCAGTTTCTATAGCTTCACCCGTGCGCTGATAGATTTTGGTATCAGGCGTGACCCGTATTGCCGCAGGTTTCACATCACCCGTGCTTTCTTTCCGTGTCGTGCCCGCAATAATGTATGTATGAGGTTTGTCTGGGTTTGGCGTAACGCCCATAACTGTAACCTGCTTGCTTTGCTTAAGCAATGTATCAATCTGCTCCTGCGGAAGACGTGCTTCTGGTCCACTATTCGTCTTTCCATCCCTGGCAGTCTCAGTGGTAGCATGGGGTGCATTGGCGAACAGCGTATTGTCGTATGCACATGGAATTGCTACTGGCAGTGCTTGCTGTAACACGTCGATGCGATATGTGACTGTAACCTTTGCTTTGTCCTCTATCTGGCCTAATGCTTCTTTATCGTCGTCATTCAAGCACTCTGAGAGTTCCAGCGCACTACCATCTAATTGTAATTCTATCGTTGCGGGTAGTGTGATGGTGAAATGTCTTCCCTGTACATACGTTGTCGAGTTGCTATCTGGTTTATGCTGTAACACAAGCGAAGTCATTTGCTGTAGTTTTGTGAAGGGGCTATGCGCTGTTATAATGCAGATATCGAGTAGGCCATCGTCGATATAGGCATTTGGCGTTAAGTGGATGGCGTCGGCATACAAACGTGTGTTGCCAAGGACTATTTGCAGTGCTTCACCTTGCCAGAGTGTTTTTGAAGATTGCTCATCATCAACTTCACATATCTCTACCGCGAAGGGATGCTGTGTTGGGAGTTCTTTCGCGGCAGCCACATCGAATGCGAGGCTACCAATATGCTCTTTAAGCGATTTAGAGGTGTGACTAATAACTGATGCATCCACACCAAGACCAGCTGTAAGCAAGAAATAATATTCAGGGCTAGCATCCTTTTTCTGTTTTTTCCCTTTTTCTTGTTTTTGTGACGCTTGCTCTTGTTGAGTAGTATCGGGAAACGCGATATGTTGAACACTCATGCGTCCAACATCGACCTTACGCACATCACTATTAATAAGTGTAAGGGCAGCTTGAATCGGGTCAATAGGCATCTCAATTTCATGAGGCCATTGGTTAGCGGTTCCACCAGGAAGAACCGCGACGATGCTTTTTCGCTCTTTACTCTGCATAACAGCATTCACCAACTCATTTGTGGTGCCATCGCCCCCATGTCCAATAATCACATCGTACTCACGCTTTGCCGCTTTCGCCGCCAACTCACGCGCGTGACCGCCATACTCGACCAGTGCATTATCAACATCCCATCCTGCCGCCGCTAGAATAGTAAAGACATCGGTCAATTTCGTCATATCCTGACCTTCTCTAGGATTGATCACCAGATACGCGTTCTCGCAATGCATGTTGTAACTCCTCATCAAAAAAATTGTATTTGTCTTTCACAGGTACGAAAAAAGATGAGGTAGAGTTTCACCAAAGACATAAGGTATGAAACGTTCGTATCCGATTATTCGCCTCAAAAGCGTTGAATACGAGCACGAATATGACGAGGCGTGATTAAGTTCCCTTGACATCTCATATTGTATAGTGTATATTTATTTTAACCAATGGTAAACAATAAAACGAAGGTAAAAATGGGAAGCGAAGAACGAAGACTGCGTGAGCAGCAAGAGTTAAAACAACGTATCGTAGAGACTGCACGCGAGATCGCTCGCACCGAAGGGTGGAGCAATGTGACGTTACGTAAGATCGCTGACCGCATTGAGTACACGCACGCGGCCCTCTATTCGTACTTTGCCAATAAAGAACAGTTGCTCTTGGAAGTATTGCGTGAAGGCTTTCACTTGTTGGCAACCGATCTTGTCAGTTCGTCAAAAGGGGCAGAGACGCCGCTTATCGCTTTCCGTCGCTTTGTTTTTGCCTACTGGAACTTTGCTTGGAGACATCCAGAACTCTATCGAGTGATGTATGGCTTAGATGGCATTTCCTTCGGCGTGACGGAAACGACGAACGAAGGTACACAGATTGGCGAGTTGGCGGCAGGTGTGGTTGAACGGCTGCTGGTGGCTCAGGGCAAACCCGTTGAGCAGATTGAGACGAAGGTCTTCCTGTTCTGGAGTTTATTCCATGGTCTGATTGCTCTCAGTATGGTAGGTCGTATTGCAGGCACGCCTGAAGCGTTGACTCCTCTCGTTGAGCAAGCTATTCACGATATGCTGGCTGCTTGGGATATGACAGGAGAATTTCAGGTGGATCAGAGAACGAGAGTTTGAGACCGGGTGGAAGTAATATCCGACGGTATCAATCCACTTTTTTTATCCATCTGATTTACCATTGGTAAATTAAAGTTACACGGTAAATTCACTTTTCTTACGAGCTAAATAAGGTTGTACCTCTCTGGAGTTTGTAGGAACGAGTCGAATGTGTATGAAAGGATTTTATGATGATGCAGAACAGTATTACACTTGCTAACAGGTTTGCTGAGACGCTGAACACGCACAATGTCGCTCTGTTTGATACCTTTATTGCTCCTACGTACATCAACCATAATCCGTTTGTTGCCCCCGGTTTGCAGGGTGTCAAAAAGTTCTTTGCGGATTGGCTGGTCGCGTTTCCTGATACGGTTGTCACTGTAGAAGATGCATTCGTTGCAGGAGACAAAGTGGTTGGGCGATATATCTACCAAGCTACTCATCAAGGACCGTTCCTGGGTATTCCAGCTACGCAAAGACACATCACCATGAGAAGTATAGACATTTGGCTCGTTGAGAACGGCATGTTCATCGAACACTGGGACGAGTTGAATGTCTTGGAAGTCATGCAGCAATTGGGAGTTGTTCCTCCACTCACGTAAGAAACCCACCTACTTCGTCAGTTTCAGTAATCAATACCATTCATAAAGGGGCGTCTGTACCAAATAAGCCTCCTTTCCTCTACAGCGTTTGTCACGGTAAGCGTTGTAGAGGTACAATATCGCTAGCTTTACCTATGTATGCGATATTTCAAGGAGTACACAATGCCCCTCTTAGACCTGACCTTAGATGAATTGTTAGCAACGACGCGTTCGGTGCGCAAACGTCTTGACCTGACACGACCTGTTGAGCCTGAGTTAATTCGTGAGTGTCTGGAACTTGCAGTACAGGCACCCACAGGGAGCAATAGTCAACGCTGGCATTTTGTGGTTGTGACCGATGCAGAAAAAAAGTTTGCTATCGCGGAGTTGTACCGCAAATCATTTGCCGCCTATCGGAATTTGCCTTCGCCAGTCAGTAAACTTGCGCCAGACTCACCACGTGTACAGACAATGAACCGTGTCAGAGACTCATCTGATTATCTCGCGGAACATCTACACGAGGTTCCCGTTTTCGTCATCCCATGTCTTGCTGGTAGACTGGAAAAGATACCTTCGGTAGAAGGGCAAGCAGGTTCCTGGGGATCGATTCTACCTGCTGCATGGAGCTTTATGCTTGCCGCTCGTGCTCGTGGCTTAGGTTCTGCCTGGACAACACTACATTTGCCCTACGAAAAAGAGGCGGCTGAAATCCTGGGTATTCCCTATGAGAAGATCACACAGACCGCGTTGTTGCCCGTTGCCTACACTATTGGGACGGACTTCAAACCCGCGCCTCGTGAACCATTGGACAATGTAGTGCATTGGGAAAAATGGTAAGCATAGGCATCTCTCAACAGTTCACGGGTACAGTGAGATTGTCGTTTCCTATAGCAAACAGCAAGGTGCCATTGTAAGGACAGGGATCGTAGATGTAGACAATCACTTGTTGTTGCTGTCCCTGTTCAATCTTGCTATCTGATGGACTGAACTTTGTAGTGATCCCATCACTGGACGCTTGCCATTGGAGATCGTCGCTGATGTTCTGGGCAGCGTAGAGTGTGATAGTGCAGCGATAACCGTTATCGGGCTGACAGTCTGATTGCACGCTAAGATGGGTCGGCAGAACTGATACTCCCTGTATTGTTGTTGTGCCTTGTGTTGATACCTGCGTGACATCTGCTGTAGGTGGCGTGCTTGCTGAAACCACCTGTTTAAGAGTACTGGTCGTGTTTGGGCTATGTTTTGGTTGCGCGAGCAGGGGTATAACCGCGAAGAGTATACCAAGCACAAGGGCGGTAGTTGCGACAAGCGAGAGCAAGACCATTGCCAATGGGAGTCGTACTTCCGGTCTGTCAGCGATGGTACCACCATTGGGTAACGTCGTATGGGCCACAGTACTATCCGCAATTGATGTTGGGGGAGCAGGCAAAAACAGTCGCGTTTTTGCCTGCTCCGCCTGTGAGGATGTTGTAGAAGGATCATCATGCATGATTAGTACCCTGTTTCTCTTTACTCGACTATCAACGCTTCTATGGGAGAACCCCTGTACGGGTCTGATTTTATCACACCCTTTGAGCAATCGATCCGTTCCCAAAAGTGATGTATCGTGTCATGCCTTCTCTCAAAAGTATATTTCGCTAACAGGGTGTGATAAAATCAGACCCGTACAGGGTCCAACTTCTTCCCGAAACATCAGCTTTGACAGACTATTACATGGATTATTTTTTGCGAAAGACGTTGTAACAAGGCAACGGTAGGGACCGATGTATCGCGTCCTCCGCACGAGCGAAGCAATGTGCGGTCCCAGATTGCTTATGCAAGCCGTGCCAGCACAAAATCCGCAAAGGCGCGGATATGCTGTTCAGCAGGAATATAGATACCGCCTTGTGCAAAGGCTTTTGAATGCATTCCCTGTTGCGTCAACTCACACACTTCCCAGTCTTGACGATTGACGAGATCAAAGAGCTTGACGGCATCCATAGGGTCGAAATCGGGTTGTGCCGCAACATCGGCGTCGAATAGCCAGTTGCATGTGACACGTGTGCGCTCTGGTCCCTGGGCTGCAACCGTGTGAAAGACGACGTGATCGGGCAGAAGGTTGAGTAGCACGTTAGGGTTGATGACGATACCGTAGTAGTGACGTTCATCACCGGGCAAAAGTCCTTTAAGCGGAGGACGACTAGCTTTGCCTGTCATGCTAAATGCCTCTGCGGAAGAGGCGAGTGTTGCGGCCTCGTCTCCTTCATAAATCGAGCCACTCCGAAAGCCCGGTAGTAACTGGCAAAATTCGGGATGCATCGGGCCACAATGATAGCACTCCATGAA
>CAXTWV010000224.1:0-8359 GCA_964248005.1 uncultured Ktedonobacteraceae bacterium
CTACTATACAAGACGTGTGTGTCATGCAACAGCGTTGTATAGTAGGGTAGCCCCTTGTGGGCGTCCGTGGTATGACTTCGTGGCATTACCCAATTAGTTTTTCAAACCGTATCATCGCACCCTGTTGACGTCCACAGTGTTGGAGGACATACACAAGTGTTTCAACGTTCCTCCAGCATTCGTGCATGTCAACAATGTGTGATCAATTAGACCCGTACATCTTGATTCATTTGTTTATAAGTAGTATCGGTCCCTACTGAATGCTTCCAGGTACGAGCAGCAACAAATAATTCTCGAAAAGCACGAATGATCACGGCAGGATTGGCACCCGTTGCCTGCCCTGCGCGACGTGGTAAATGACGAACGCCTACTTCTTTATAGGTACAGCCAGCCATTTTTAGTCTGTACAAGAGTTCGGCGTTAATCATCGCTCCACGTGTTTGCAGTGGATGCGCATGTAGAAACTCTGTTGGTAAGAGCTTAAAGGCGCAATCAAGGTCTCGCACGTGTACGCCAAGTACCAGCCTTACTGCCTGTTTCCAACCCCACGCGTTCAGCTTGCGTATCCAGGTGTCTTGCCGCTCCAAACGATAGCCAATCACTGCGTCATACGTGGGAAGAAAGAGCAAAAATGGTCCAAGATCGCGAATATCGAACTGCCCATCAGAGTCCATAAAAAAGGTGTACTCTTTTGTGGCAGCCGCAAAACCACTTACGAGAGCGGCACCATAGCCTTGATTGATCTCGTGTTTAACCAGTCGCACGCGTGCATCGTGCTTACTTAACGCCGTGACAAGCGTTGCTGTTTGGTCTTTGCTCCCATCATCGACAACAATCACCTCAACATCTTTTGTCCACATAGGCACTACGTCAAGCACATCAGACAGCGTCTGAACGATTACCTTCTCCTCATTATAAGCAGGGAGAACAACAGAGAGGCCAAGTTTGCTTGTAACAAAGCCCTCATTCATCTGTGCTGGCATACTGGTCTATCCCTTATATTTTTTCTGAATCTATTTGTCTTACTTTGAGCATTGTATCTGCGTACAGTCAGGAAAGCGTGAGAAAGGTTTAAAGAATCTGTAAAATCTCTACAGCCTTGACAATACGCTTCTTTGCATCACATACTGAGAGCACGACAAGCGTTCCTATAAACACTGAAACCTGCGAAGGAGCATCATTATCATGTTTGATAAGAGCAAGGTCGGTCAGAGCTTTCCCCCGTTCACTATCGAGGTTGAACGCGCGAAAATCCGCGAACTCGCACTCGCCATTGGCGACCCAAACCCTATCTATCATAGCCGTGAGGCAGCACAAGCTGCTGGCTACAAAGACACACCTCTTTATCCTACCAGCCCAACCACGTTTAACTTTTGGGGCAACCGAAAGGGCGGGAATAACCTGTCAAGCGTGGGCATTAATGTGACGCGTATTCTCCACGGCGAAGAGGAATATGAATATCTCGCTCCCATCTATCCAGGCGACACCATCACGGGCGTGACCAGCATTCTCGATGGCAAGAACCGCCAGGGCAAAGATGGTTCCTCAATGGATATCGTCACCACCGAGACACACTACACCAATCAGCATAATCAACCCGTTCTCAACGCACGCACCACAATTGTTGTACGCGAATAGAAAGTCCTGTACGGGTCTGCTTCAGCACACCCTTTCCCCATCGCAAGGAGATATCCACATGACAACGACAAACACGCATACCCCAACGGTGCAATACTATGATGATGTGCAGGTTGGCGATGAGCTTCCCAAACTGGTCAAGAACCCCGTTACCTTGAACCAGCTAGTACGCTATTCGGGCGCGTCGGGCGACTTCAACCCGCTGCACACCGACCCGAAGATTGGTGAAATGATTGGAACAGGCGGCGTTATCGCGCACGGTATGCTCATCATGGGCTTTGTAGGGCAGCTACTCAGTGATTATGTTGGTCCTGCCGCGCTGAGAAAATTCAACGTGCGTTTCAAAGGTATGACTCATCTCGACGACACCATCACCTGTACAGGTACCATCACCGAGAAGACCGAGGCCGATGGCGAGGCACGTATCGCAGGCAAGGTGCAGGCTACCGATCAGAACGGCGATGTCAAAGTCGCTGGCACCTTCACCGCCGTGTTGCCCAAACGCTAAAATGAACGTTAACGACCATAGACGGCAATTGCTGTCTATGGTCGTTAACGTTCATCGTTTTTTACAAGGAGAACATCTATCATGGGTATGCTTGATGGCAAAGTTGCTATTTTGACTGGCTCAGGACGTGGCATCGGGGCCGCCGCCGCGAAACTTTTTGCATCCGAAGGGGCATCAGTGGTTGTGAGCGATCTCGATCCCGCACCCGCAGAGGAGATAGCCGCCGCCATTCGTAACGCAGGCGGCAAATCGCTTGTTGTCGCGGGCGACGTAACTGATGAAGCGTTTCCTGCTCGCCTTATCAAGTCAACATTGGACACCTTTGGGGGCTTCGATATTATCGTCAACAATGCCGGCTACACGTGGGATAGCGTTATTCAGAACATGACCGACAAACAGTGGTATGCCATGATTGACGTACACTTGACCGCGCCATTTCGTATCCTGCGCGAAGCCTCAGCGTATATTCGTGAGACAGCGAAAAAGGAACAGGGTACGGGTGGGCGTCCGAAAGCGCGTAAGGTCGTCAACGTCTCGTCCGTCTCCGGTGTCTATGGTAATGCCGGGCAAGCCAATTACGCGGCGGGGAAAGCCGGTATCACAGGTGTCACCAAGACACTTGCAAAAGAGTGGGGTCGCTATAATGTGCAGGTCAACTGTGTCTGCTACGGCTTCATCGACACACGCCTGACTGCCGCCAAAGACAACGCCGAAACAATCGAGCGCGAAGGCGAAAACATCTCCCTCGGCATCCCCGAACAGATGCGCCAAATGGGAGCCATGATGATTCCACTTGGACGCGCAGGCACACCGGAGGACGCGGCAGGACCAATGCTCTTTTTAGCGTCGCCTCTGTCCGATTATGTTTCAGGTCATGTGCTAGAGGTTACAGGCGGGCGCGTGGGGTAGAGATATCTGGGCAAAAAGAAGCACCTGTAGGGACCGATTTATCACGTCCTCTTGGCCTCTCGATACCCAAATAAGGAGGTGATAAATCGGTCCCTACAGGTGCTTCGTGCATTCCTTGAAAACTCTTCCTGAAAGGGCTTGTTCCCTTTGTGGTCTTCCTGCCCTAGGCAAAGAATTGGTCAACGGCGACAGGCAGTTCTGGCACAATTCGAGAGGGTAGTCTGTCTTGACCATGAAAGACACCAAGTGAACGATACATTCCTTCCTCAAGGACAAGTACCTCGATAGTGCGTGAAGCAGCTTTTGCAATCCAATATTCCGGTACACCAAAACGTGCATAGATATCATATTTCATGAGTCTATCATAGAGCGCGGTACTAGGAGAGGCCAGTTCAATCACAAGATCAGGAGGCCCAACAACTCTCTTTTCTTGCACTCTGTCAAGATGCGCCTTGAGCACAACAAAAACATCCGGTTGATACACATTGTTCGGAGAAAGTACGACATCAGAAGGTGAGATACGAACTTTTCCTAAACCTGCGAACTCAACATGAGCTAAGAGATAGTAACCAAACCGTAATGCTGCATCTTGATGTGGGCCATCAGGGGATGGTGCCATAACGAGTACTCCATTCACAATTTCGTACCATTGTCCATCGTCTGTAAGGGCTGCGTACTCGCTATAGGTCCACTCACCTTGCTTCGGTCCTGAAACTCCGTCAGCTAGCGTGACCATTGGTACACTTTCATAGGTTGTCATATCGGCCTCGCCTTTCATGCAGAAAGCACTTTATCGTTTTTGTCAGTCGGTAGACATTGGTCTGTTGTTGATATGTATTATACCAGAGTATTCTTTCCACGTCTGTAATATGCCTTCCTGATTCAAACGGTCTCGTCGTGAAATTTTCTTCACGCATATTGTATAGTACATATTGATACTATGCGCATCTTTTTTAGGAAGAAAGGCCACTCCGATGCTGCAAGACACTCTCCACTCGCTCGAAGCTCTATTACCCAAAGGGCAAGTGTTCACCGATCAGGCCACGTTGCTCACTTATGAGGCTGATGCAGGACTCGATAAGGGATCACCTGAAGGAGTGGTGTTTCCTCGTACAGCCGAGGAGGTGGCTCGGATTGTGCAATGGGCTGCAACGCACAATGTCCCCTTAGTGGCGCGTGGTGCCGGAACGGGTTTATCTGGTGGCGCGGTAGCAGATCGTGGTGGCATCATCGTTGAGTTTGCTAGAATGAACCGTGTTCTTGAACTTGATACGCTTGGGCGGAGTGTTGTCACGCAACCCGCAGTCATCAATCTGCGGTTAGATGAGCAGGCCAAGACACATGGTCTCTATTTTCCACCTGACCCTGCCAGTCAACGTGCATCAACCATTGGCGGCAATGTTTCTGAAAACTCTGGTGGGCCACATTGCTTTAAGTATGGCGTGACAACAAATTATATTACGGGTCTCGATGTTGTGTTAGCTGATGGGCGTCAGGTACGCGTTGGCGGACGTGCGTTAGACTATCCCGAATATGACCTGTGTGGGCTTATCACGGGTAGCGAGGGTATGCTCGCACTGATTACCTCTATCTCGGCACGTCTGCTGCGTAATCCGCCGGGAGTCAAGACGATGCTTGCCATCTTCGATAGCGTTGAGCAGGCGGCAGGTGCAGTCTCTGCAATCATTGCCGCTGGCCTGATACCCGCGACAATGGAGATGATGGATCAGAAAATCACCAATATGGCTGAACCCTATGCACACGCAGGACTTCCTTTAGATGCAGGCGCGATTCTTATCATCGAGATCGATGGCTATCCTGCGAGTCTCGATTCACAAATTCGTGAAATTGAACAACTTCTTCAGGCACAGGGAGTTCGCGAGATACGCATTGCGCGTAACGAAGAGGAACGTTATAAAATCTGGCTCGCACGTAAGAGTGTTGCGGGAGCCATTACGCGCCTAACACCAGCTTACTACACTGTTGATATCACAGTGCCACGCAGCCGTCTACGCGAAATTCTAGCTGAGGTTGACCCCATCTGCGAAAAATATAATCTGCGTGTGGGACATCTGATGCATGCTGGCGACGGCAATCTACATCCAATGATCCTCATCCCAAATCCACGCAATACAGAACTGATGGCACGCGTCCATGCGGCTGGCTGGGAAATGGTCAAATGTTGTGTCGAGATGGGCGGCAGCCTCACGGGAGAGCATGGTGTTGGCATCGAGAAGCGCGAATATATGACACTCATGCACAATGCCGCCGAACTCCTCGCCATGTGGGATATCAAACAAGCCTTCGACCCGAACACTCTTCTTAATCCCGGCAAAGTCTTTCCTGTCTCGACGGATAATACAACACCATTTGCTGGTTATCGTAAACCAGATACGATGATAGAGCAGGGTGAGCTTCCTGCTTCTCCCTTTGCGCCGACTACAGCAGAAGAGGCCGCACAGGGTCTCCTCGCGTTCTCTCATGCAAGACAACAGGTACACATTGGCAATGCTACTTACGAAACGACGGATACGCTCCTCCGCACTCATGGGTTACATGGTATCAAGACATATGCGCCCGACGACCTCTACATTACAGTTGGGGCTGGTACACCTCTGGCAGAGATACACCACTTTCTTGCTGAAAAGGGAACATACCTTCCACTTGCTTCGCCATGGCCCGATGCCACAATTGGCGGCCTTGTTGCCGCAAATATTAACGCACCACTACGCATGCGTTATGGTGCTATACGCGATCTCGTCCTCTATGCAACAGTTGCGTTAGCGGATGGGCGCGTTATTCGTACTGGACGCCCCATCGTCAAAAATGTTGCTGGCTATGACCTGACAAAAGTCTTTATTAGTTCGCGTGGCACATTGGGTCTGTTGACCGATGTCACCCTCAAGTTTTTCGCACAACCACGTGCTAAACGTACTCTGCTTCTTGCAACTGAACATCTCGGTGATGCTCTCAATTACGCAAAAGCACTACTTCCTGTCGCACTCACCGCATCGGCTATTCTGCTATGTAAAGGCTACGCTGATGCCTACACACTACATTACACAGCAGAAGGTCTGGTTGAGGATGTGCAAGCCGAACTTGCTCAGGTGCGCGATGTATTGAGGGTAATAGGTGCGCCAAACGTGCAAGAAGTCGAGTTATCAGGTACCGATGTGTGGACTTCCATGTTAGCAGAGGGAACGGTGGTACGTATAGGCGTTCCTGCAAAAGACTTGTCGCTCTATATACAAGAAAATAGTACGACTATCAACGAAGAGAAATTTGTGGCTGATATGAGTAGTGGGTGCCTCTATGCTATAAAAACGCCTGGGAATACTGAAGCAATAAGTACATGGGTAACAACACTTCGTCAACCTGCGTTAGTTCACGATGGCTATGCTATTGTTATGCGTCATGCGGAAGATATACAGGATGGTGAGCGTTGGGGCTATCGACCACAAGCGTTAGATGTGATGAAACGTTTGAAGCAGCGTTGGGACCCTGCCGATATATTATTATAGCATGATACTTGACACTGCTTTCTAACAATCGTAAGATGGGTTAAGCATTGACAGACACACCTCCCGCATCCGCTAAGGAGCCGTTCGTATGTCGTTTCAAATCTGTATGAAGACGGAAAAATCGTTACAGCAACTCGCGACGGAAATTCGTGACCTTTTCTCTTTGCCACCATTTAAAGAGCATGCGTTTTCCGGCGAAGCCTATTGCCAATTTGATATGCTGGGTATGTTTATCCTCATTCATCATGCCGATGAGGAGGACCGCGACCCGGAAGTGATGCACTACCCCTATTGTTTTGACTTGCAAATGTCTTTCACCGACCACGAACTCAACACAGACGATATGGAATATCGCTTACAACCGTACTATGCTCAACTACTCACCTTCCAACTGGGACTGGACACCGCCTATCACGAGAAACAGAAAGTCGGGCAGTTCTGGCAGGTGCGTTACAACTTTTTGCACAAGAACCCGAAGTGGAAAGAAACTATTTTGTATGGCGAAGAGGGCTGGGAACCTGCTGTTCTTGTTGCACAGCCCAGTGCCTGGCGCAGTATGCATCCTGTATTTTAAGACAAACGAAACGAGAAAATAAGAGATATGTCAGAACAAGCACCCCGACCACGCATTCCACCGGACGAAAGAGTACAACTACCAACTCATGCAGAACTCACAGGTGTCGCTGACATGTCTATGCTGTTTCGTGTGATGGGTCATCGTCCCGTCCTGATGCAACAAACGGCACAATTGCTAGAGTCTACGATGCGTGGCGGCACAGTGAACCCACAACTGAAAGAGTTATTGGCAATACGTGTTTCACAGGTCAATGCTTGCTTCTACTGAATGGAGGTTCATACTGCCTTGGCAAGGCAGATTGGCGTGAGTGAAGACCTGCTGGATGCACTCTATCACATAGACAAACATAGAGATGCGTTTACGGCACGAGAGCTGGCGGCACTTCGATACGCGGAGATTATGACAACGAGTGCGCGTGATGTTGACGAGGAGCTATGGGATGAGTTACAGTCATACTTTGACGATGGCGAACTGGTCGAATTGTCAACCGTGATCGGCCTCTTCAACTTTTTTAATCGTTTCGCGGACGCACTACACATTTATCCACCAACGACAACAAAAAAGGAATAATAGACTATGCCCGGCAATGAAGAGAAATTAGATGCTCTCTTGAAAGACCTACGTGAGTTAACGACCTACCTGCATGGACGCGGCGATAAGACGCTTGCGCTCTCAAAGCAGTTTGAGGCACACGCCAAACAGGATGCCTCCAATAGAGAGTTCGACCTGAACCAATCACGTATGCTGGATTATCAACACAGCCTTTGGCACGAAATTGCAAATTTAGTCGATAAAATGCTCAAACAATACGAATAAGAGAAAAAAGGGATGGTGTACGTGGCTGCGATGCAGCCAAGTACACCATCCCTTTTTTGTCTTAGAGATTGCCGTTTTTGGTCTGAGTGTAGCGATCAGCCAACTCGATTTTTGTACGATTGTAAAGTTCGCGTCCCTGCTCCAATGCAGCATTCGCACGAGCGCGAACGTCGTCATTGAGATCACCCGAACGAAGCATAATACCACGCTCCTGTAATTGTGCGCGTGTGGCCTCACCCGATTGTGGGGCAAAAATTAAGCCTGCGGCGGCTCCAATACCAAGACCGAGTAGTAGTCCAAAAAGAAATTTCATAGGTTTAACTCCTTACATTGTTTTGTAGGGACCGATTTATCGCGTCCTCGTCGGCAATCGAAAGGCCAAAAGGACGC
>CAXTWV010000225.1:0-8346 GCA_964248005.1 uncultured Ktedonobacteraceae bacterium
TGGTCCCATCCGTGCCCCCACAACAAAACACCCCAAAACCGCCTAACCCCAACGTGTTTTGCCCCGTTTCTCTGTTGGTTTAGTACGTATTTGGGTGCTCTGCAACTCTCTTGAGTTTCTTGGCTTTCAGTTCCGCTACCTCTTGCTCGTAAGCTTCCTGGCTTACCTTCTCAAAGAGGTCACAGACGTTGATACCGAGGGCATCAGCGATCTTCTCTAATGTCGAAAGGTTGACATCTTTGAAGGGATTATGGTATATCTGCTGAATTGTGTCATACGAGACATCCGAGAGTCTCGATAGTTTAGACATACTCACCGCTTTAGCACCAGCGTTCTCTCGCACCTTTAGTCGCAGCATCGCTTGTTTCCCCCGAAATTTTGTAGAAACATTGTAACAGGGATTGTTCAGTTTTGTAACTGATACTAAGACCTCTACATTTTTATCTATATAGTATAGGCACTGTACAGAACTTGTATCACTCCTTATCGCTCACTCCGGCTTCGGCAAAGGTTGCCATGTCACGATGCATACGGAGAGCGGCGTCTATAATAGTTGTAGCGAGTACCGCACCTGTACCCTCGCCGAGTCTCAAGTTCAAGTCAAGTATCGGTGAGAGTTTGAGTTGCTCAAGAATGATGTGATGTCCACGCTCAACAGAGACATGACCCGCGAAAAGATAGTCATGCACAGCAGGTACAAGTCGTGTGGCGACAAGAGCTGCCGCGCCGGAGATAAAGCCATCAATGATAACTGGAACGCTCCGTGCTGCTGCCGCAAGTATGACACCTACCAAGCCAGCGATTTCTAGCCCGCCAACTTTAGCAAGTACATCGAGTGGGTCGGTTGCGTCCGGCTGATTGTGAGCAATAGCGCGTTCGATGATGGCTATTTTGTGTGCGAATTGCGCATCGTCGAGACCTGTCCCACGTCCGGTCACAAGCTGTACAGGTGCATGAGTAAGTACAGCCGTAATCGCGCTCGATGCAGTGGTGTTGCCAATGCCCATATCGCCCGTCGCAAGCATATCCACGCCTTGTTGCATTAACGATGTAGCCACGTCCATGCCTACATTGATTGCGGCTTGTGCTTGCTCGCGTGTCATCGCGGGTCCTTGCGCCATATTCGCGGTGCCAGGAGCAATTTTACGCGAGAGCAGGTTAGGATGCTGCATCTCCTCCGCGACACCGATATCGACGACCACAACCTCTGCTCCCGCTTGGATTGCAAGTGCATTGATTGCGGCTCCGCCATGCAAAAAGTTGAGAACCATTTGTGGTGTTACCGCAGAAGGATAGGCACTAACACCCTCCAATGTGACACCATGATCTGCAGCCATGATGATAACAGCTTTGCGCTGTATTGTCGGCAAGACGTGGTGCGTGATACCAGCCATCTGGATCGCAATCTCTTCCAGGCGTCCCATACTACCAGCAGGCTTCGTCAATTGCTGTTGTCGTGCTCGCGCTTGTTCCATTGCATCCTGGTCAAGTGGGGGAATAGCTATATTCAATGGATGTGCCATGTTCTGTATCCTTTCAGAAATCAAGCCCTTTTTGGGCCATGATACCTTGTGTTTTATAGGGATGCTTGATCTCGCGCATCTCCGTTACAAGGTCCGCGTATTCAATGAGAGCATCAGGGGCATCACGTCCGGTCAAAATAACGTGAAGCGCGGGATGACGGTTGCGTAGTGTCGTAAGCACCTCTTCCATGTCAAGCCAGCCGTAAGTAAGTGTATATGTGATTTCGTCCATGATGACGATATCGTAGGTGTTGCTTTCGATTTTCGCACGACACTGTTGCCAGCACTCCTGCGCAAGAGCGCGATCATGGGCAAGGTCTTCACTTGTCCAGGTGAAGCCCTGCCCCAGTGGGATAATCTCGACACCCATACGCTCTGCCGCACGAATCTCGCCCCACTTGCCCGTTGTGGCCTTCATAAATTGCAGCATCACGACGCGCAGGTCTTGTCCCCATGCCCGCATGAGGACACCAAGTGCGGCTGTTGTCTTACCTTTGCCATTACCCGTATACACCAGCGTCAGCCCCTTTTTGCCAGGTTGTCTGTTTGCTCTCGCGCTTGCCAATTCCTGCCGAATACGAGCGCGGCCCTCCTCAGTCAATTCCTCGACCTCGGCCTCTTGCGCAATTTCGTGTGTGACGTTCTCTTCCATCTCTGCTTTGTACCTCCATATGTCTATTGTGTCACACAAATCCATGGGAACGAACAATCTGTAGGGGTCTAATTCTATTACACCCTCTAGGCAATTGATCATATTTGGAGGACATGGTAAATGTTTCATCAATCTCGTAGACATTCTCAATCGCCACAAGGGTGTAATAGAATTAGACCCCTACAGATGGTACAATACATCTATTATGACAACAGGTGTATTGCGTATCTGGCTTGTACGACACGGACAGACGGCGTGGAACGAGCAAGGGCGTTTTTGTGGACATACAGATATCTCCCTTTCTACTCTTGGACGCCGACAGGCACGCAAACTAGCTTCACAACTACAATATAGACCAATCACAGCTATCTATAGTAGCGACTTGAGCAGAGCAAGAGAGACCGCCAAGATTATTGCGAAGAGGCTCACGCCGAGGGAGAGCAGGGAGACCCTTGCAGTCTCCCTGCCTCCTAATATCATCCTCTCTCCCGCATGGCGCGAAATAGATTTTGGCATATGGGATAATCTCACCTATGATGAAATTGCCACATCATTTCACGGACAGCTTGGCTTCTTTACTGATCCCGAACACTCTGCACCTCCACAAGGCGAAACGCTAACAGAGGTATTGCAACGCGTTATTCCTGCTCTACGTGAAATCGTGCAGCGAGAGCATTCTGGCGAGATTGTGCTTGTGAGTCATGGCGGTGTATTACGAGGTCTACTCTGCTCACTATTGGGGATGCCGCTTCGCAACCAATGGCAATTGCATATCAACACGGGGTCGTTAAGCGCAATCGATGTATCGTTGGATGAACACGGGGAATTGCTGGCATCATTGGTCGGATTAAATGTGACGTTGTAGGGACCGATTTATCACGTCCTTCTGGCATTTCGATTGCTAACAAGGACGTGATAAATCGGTCCCTACAATGGGTGTTTTCATCTATGCTAACGCATCTTTTATCTTCATCAATTGTTTTGCATGTTGCTGATCGTGTATAGATAGCACGTTTGCAAGTTGATATAATTTGAGCTTGCCCCACTCGGCGTGCTGCAATGGGCGGAGCCAGCCATCTTCGGGCAGATCAGAAAGATATTGAAATAGCTCTTCACGGCGTGCTGCCATGCCTGTGAGAATTGCTTCGAGTGAGGGCGGAGCTTCTGCTAATTCGAGATGCTGCTGTGGTGAGTCCGAGCTGATATCAGGAATAAAGGGATTGTCTTCATTTTGTACACGATGAATTTGCTCTAATGCCAGACCCTCGGTAATGTAGACATGATGTGCTATCTGTAATGGCGACCATTCGCCCTCTATAGGACTTTGAGTCAATTGGTCCTGGCTAAATTTCGCCAGTTGCCCCATCAGTTCAATACGTGCCGCGACAAGCTTACGACGTGCCTTATCAAATGAACGCTCGGTTATTTCTGGTGTGGTCATGGTTACTCCCTTCAATCAAGCTTCGCGTTGTTTTACCAACTTGCTATATAAACGCTCAAGCTCGTCTTGATCGTTGAAGTGTAGGACTAGTGTTCCTTTGCCCTTCGCATTCTTCTTGAGATCGACCTTCACCATGAGGGCATCACGGAAGTGTGTCTCCAGTTCTTGTTCCTCGACGGCGCGTGGTTGTGGCGTTGTCATACGCTCGATAACGGCATTCACATCTTCTTTACCTTTGATACTGTTGGCTAGCTCTTCGGCTTGACGCACATTCAGCTTGAGGGCTATAATCTTGCCCATCGCCGTGATCTGATCCTCTTCGCGTGCAATACCTATAAGGGCACGTGCATGACCCTCACTGAAATTTTCGGGCTGATTGATGAGTGCATCACGCACTTTTGGCGCGAGTTGCAGAAGACGTACAGAGTTGGTGATGGTTGAACGGTCTTTGCCAACCTGTCGCGCCACCTGTTCTTGTGTCATGCCGAAGTCTTGTATCAATGCTTGGTAGGCCAGAGCCTCTTCAATCGGGTTTAAATCGGCACGTTGAATATTTTCGATTAACGCCATCTCAAGCATTTGTTGCGGCGTTACCTCTTTGATAACGACAGGAACCTTGCTCAGGCCAGCGAGACGTGAGGCACGCCAACGTCGCTCGCCCGCGATAATCTGGTAGAGAACACCCTGTAGTGCGACCGTGGCATCCTGTGTAGAAGCGGTGTGCTCGTCTTCGTGAAACCAGGAACCGGTATCTTTCTTTGGTTCCTCGCCACTCGCGGCGGCAAGTGTATCCAGGCGTGTCACGATGATAGGTTGTATCAGGCCATGTTCTTTGATGGATGCACTTAATTCGAGCAATTTCGGGTCATCCTCTCGAAAGATGCGACGCGGCTGACGCGGATTGGGGATGATGCTATCAATGGGCGCGTGCAGATTATTGCCTGACTCACCATTCTGTGTCGTTTGCTGAGCCGACATGACCTCGGATGCGCCAGTGATCAACGCATCCAAGCCACGACCCAGACCAAATTTTTGCTTAGCCACGAGCCATTACCTCCTCGGCGAGTGAACGATAGGCCAGAGCACCGGGCGAGGTCGGGTCATAGTCCAGAATGGCCTGCCCGAAACTGGGTGCCTCGCTCAAACGGACGTTACGATTGATAATCGTCTGGAATGCCTCATTTGGAAAGTGGTTGCGTACCTCTCGCACGATATCACTTGCAAGGCGTGTGCGTGGGTCGAACATGGTCATGACGACACCCGCAATATAGAGGTCGGGATTGAGCTTGCTCTTCACGATGTTGACGGTATTCAGCAACTGGCTTAGCCCTTCCAATGCTAAATATTCGCATTGTATAGGAATGATAAGCGCGTCCGCGGCGACGAGCGCATTGATTGTGAGGAGACCAAGCGAGGGTGGACAGTCGATGATAACATAATCGCAGCGATTACGAATTGGCTCAAGAGCCTGCCGTAAACGGTACTCACGTGCTAACGCCCCGACTAGTTCCATCTCCGCACCTGCAAGATCAACGGTACAGGGTGCGACGACAAGTTCACGGCGTGGTGATGGCACAATCACATCAAAAATTGAAACCTCTTCTTGCTCTCCTACCATCAAATCATACATCGTGTATTCTTTTTTATTCTTGGCTGCGCCTATGCCGCTAGAGGTATTGGCTTGTGGGTCCATATCAACGAGCAATACCCTGCGTCCCGCCGCGGCGAGATACGTAGCAAGATTAATAGAGGTAGTGGTTTTTCCGACGCCGCCCTTTTGGTTAGCGACTGCATAAACTTTTGACACAGGCTGCTACCGTACCTTTCAACTCACCAGCTCAGGGTGCGATACATCAGACCCTTACAGACGTTGTACCGTCATTGTAACAAAAGTCTCGACTATAAGCAACTAGATATATTTAATTGTAGTGGTATGGTCGTTATTTCTTCGCGGTGACAAACGCGACACCCGCGACGTGAGGGCCACTATAGGTGCCAATCACAGCCCCAAAGTTATACCGTGGCAGGTCGCCTTTATAGACAGGCGCGAGAGCATCGCTAAATTGTTGTCCGACCTCTGCATCAGATTCTACGATGGTGGCACTTTCGAGTGGTCCCACATCCGCAACCAGTTGCGCGATACGTGCGTAGGCTTTTGTGCGGGTACGGGGTCGCTCTATGGGTACAACAAGACCATCTTTAAACGAAAGAATTGGTTTGATACTGAGGATATTGCCGACCAACGCTGACGCGCCTCCGATGCGTCCACCCTTGCTCAGGTACTCCAGCGTATCTAGCGCAAACAGGATACGCGTTCTTGCGAGGCGATCAAGGGCATGTGCTTTAATTATTTCGATTGCTGTGCCTTGCTTCGCTTCCTCCGCTGCTTGGATAGCAGTATAAGCAATGCCGACGCTGACACTCTCTGAGTCGATAATCTCGATTGGGACATGTTTATGCTCTTCTGGTAAGGAATCGCGTGCAGTGCAGGCCGATTGATACGTACCACTGAGCTTTGAGGAGAGAAGGACCGCAACGATGCCATCAGCCCCCTCCTGAATCAGACGAATAAACGCCTCTTGAAACGAGCCGGGCGATGGCTGCGAGGTTCGCGGCAAGACTTTGCTCGTTGCTAGCCTACGAAAGAAGGTTGGGGTGTCCATATCTATGCCATCAAGGTATGCCTCTTCGCCAAAGAACACCGTAAGCGGAACAACCGTGATTCCAAGCGATTCCGCCAACGCTGGCGGGATATCTGCCGTGCTGTCTGTAAGAATGCGAACAGTCATATCCTCAAATCTCCTCTAATATACTTATCTGATGAACATTGACAATCGAATACGGGAATGTAACGGCGCAATCGATTGCGCCGTTACATTCCCGTATTCGATTGTCAATGTTCATTAAAAACTAATCTATTCCACAGAAACGATGTAGGCGTAGTACGGCTGACCGCCGTTGACTACTTCGATTTCAAGATGCGAATAGTGTTGCTTGATGCGTTGCGCGGTTTGCTGAGCTACGTCTGCTGGTATGTCTTCACCATAATAAAGCGTCAGTATCTCGTATTGGTCAATGCCCATACGATCAAGTGTGTCCTGCACAACGCGCTCTATCTGCTGACCCGCGATAGTCAGATTGCCATTAATCAATCCAATGTAATCGCCTTCACGCACGCGCACACCACCGATTTGTACGGTACGCACAGCAGTCGTGATTTCCGCCGTTTGGATGTGTTGTGCCGCCTCGGTCATCGCTTGGCAATTTTCTTGAAAGTCCGCATCGTAATTGAAGCTCAAGAGCGCGGCTATGCCTTGTGGCAATGTGTCACTTGGCACAACAAAAACCTCTTTTTTTGTCAAGCTCACAACCTGCTGTGCGCTGAGAATGACGTTGCCGTTGTTTGGCAGAATGATCACTTTGTCAGCAGGGGCAGCCTCGACAGCCGCCAGAAGTTCTTCAATACTTGGATTCATCGTCTGTCCACCAGATACAATGGCATTGACACTCAATTCTCGATAGACATGTTCAAAGCCAGCACCAGAAACAACAGCAACGGTGGCGATTTGGAGTGTCTCTTTATGTGCGTCTTCGGCATGTTCGGCTTCGCTTGCGGCAGCATAGGTCAGGCTTTGCGCTTGCAGGTTCTCAATATTGATATCCATCAGGCTACCAAGGCTAACACCATAATCGAGAATTTGCCCTGGTGTTGCCGTGTGCGTATGCACCTTGAGCAACTTTTCATCGCCCGCTACGACAGTTGAGACACCACCCATATCGATAATACTTTGGCGAATGCCCTCTACATCAAGCTTTTCACCATAGAGCAGGAAGACGACCTCATAGCCAAATTCCTCCTCAACCGTGACACGGCCCTTCTTCTGATGTGTCTCGGCTTGCTGCGTCTGTGTTGGTGCTTCAGGCAAGGTAAGCGTTGCACCGGCTTCGCCACGAATATATCGCCAGATACCCTCTAGGATAGTACAGAAGCCTTGCCCGCCGGAGTCAACAACACCTGCCTGTTTTAAGGCTGGCAGGAGGTCGGGTGTGCGTGCGACGGATTGACGTGCGGCAATCACTGCCTCTTGCATCAAGCCAACAAGATCGTCCCCACGTTCCGCGCTCTGCTTGGCGGCCTCCGCCGTTTCGCGCACGACCGTGAGAATGGTACCCTCGACGGGCTTGATGACAGCACGATAAGCAAGGCGTGAGGCTTCCTGAAACGCATCGGCTAGCTCGCTTGCGCCAAATGTACTCTTCTTGTCGAGTCCCTGCGCGAGTCCACGCAGAATTTGCGAGAGGATGACACCAGAGTTGCCACGCGCCCCAAGCAAAGCCCCATGTGCGATCTTGGCGGCAACAACACCCGCGAGTGACTCAGTGCTGGTCTTGATATCGCGCACGGCTGCCTGCATCGTCGCGGACATGTTTGAGCCGGTATCACCGTCCGGCACGGGAAACACATTGAGGGCGTTGATAGCCTCACGGTGTTCTTCTAACCACGCCGCACCAGCCACGAGGGCCTTCTTGAGGTCCTGACCATCAAAGACGCTGATGCGCCGAGTTCGCTGTCGTGGTATGGCGCGTGCCGATTGTTCCTGCATGATTGCTCCCTGTATTATTTCTTTTCCTGTCGCAAGCCCTGCACATTGACATTGACCTGGGCCACTGGCATGCCTAACATCTTTTCCGTCGAGTATTTGACGCTACTCATGATGTTGTGCGCGATC
>CAXTWV010000226.1:0-1782 GCA_964248005.1 uncultured Ktedonobacteraceae bacterium
CCCCCCCCCCCCCCCCCCCCCCCCCCCCCCCCCCCACCGCATTTCTTTTTTGTGTACGATTGTGTAACGTGGTACAATTCTGCTATTACGGCGTGTTTCGATGTACGACGATGTATTGCAGACGAGGAGACGACGCTTTATGACAACCTCTGAAAACCCGGCTCATGTAGCTCCAACAAAACCACCTCATTTTCTTGATGCACATGCACAGCTACGACCCAACAAAACTGCGCTTATCTGTGAAGACCGCTCACTCACCTATGCCCAATTGAATGCTCGTGCGAAGCGTGTTGCCAATGCTTTAAGTGCTTTAGGTATCAGAGCAGGCGACCGGGTTGCGGTGATGACCTACAACTCTATCGAGGCACTCGAAATTGCTGGTGGCCTGTCAAAGCTCTCGGCAATCGGCGTATTGCTCAACTATCGCTTACGTGAGCATGAGGTCGCGTATATTCTCAATGACTGTCAGGCAAAAGTGGCGATAGCGGGTGCTGGACTGGTAGGAGTTGTTGAGCAGGCGCGACCTGAAGTGACTGGACAAGTAACCTATATCGCTGTGAGTTCCGACGTACCACAAGGTTGGTTGCGCTATGGAGAACTTCTTGCTTCCGCGAGCGAAGATGTGGTACAGAGCGAGGGTGGACTTGGATCAACAATGAGCTATACGTCTGGTACAACAGGCAAACCGAAAGGGGCCTATCGTCCAGATGGTGTCGCGGTAGATAGTGTACTGGGGATTGTGCAAGCGTTTGGATTATCCGAGTCTGATGTACACCTACTAGCAGGTCCATACTATCATAGTGCGCCAAACTTTTTTGTCGCTGTGAACATGCTTATGGGTGCGACCATTGTTATTCAACCAAAGTATGATGCTGTGCATGCGTTACAACTGATTGACCGTCACAAAATCACGACAACCTTTATGGCACCCACGCTCTTACAACGTCTCTGTGATGTGCCAGAAGAGGTATTTTCTCAGTATGATGTCAGTTCTTTCCGCACGATTATTCTTGGCGGCGCACCATGTCCATACGCGTTGAAGGTTCGCGCTATCGAACGCTTTGGCGAACACATCTGGGAGTTCTATGGTGCAACCGAAACGGGATTTGTCGCTATTCTGAGGCCAGAAGACCAGTTACGCAAGCCCGGTTCATGTGGTCAGGTTGGACCTGGGCAAGAAATCCGCCTGTTTGATGCAGCAGGAAACGAGGTTCCTGATGGCGTAGCAGGTGAGATGTATGCGCGTAATGCCTCTTTAGCGGAGTACTTTAATAAGCCAGAGGCAACAGAAAAAAATAAACGCGACGGCTTTTTCTCCGTTGGTGATATCGCCTATCGTGATGCTGAGGGCTATTACTACATCTGCGACCGTAAGATCGATATGATTATCTCTGGTGGTGTCAACATTTATCCAGCAGAGATCGAGGCTGTGCTAACTGCGCATCCCGCTGTAGCAGATGTTGCCGTGATTGGCGTGCCAGACCCCCTCTGGGGCGAATCGGTCAAGGCCGTCGTCGAACTACGCAAGGGAGCCAGTGTCACTGCGGAGGAATTAATCACCTTCTGCACCGAACGTATTGCGGATTATAAGAGGCCGCGTTCAGTAGATTTCGTTGCCGAGATTCCACGCAATCCCACCGGAAAACTGCTCAAAGCAAACATCCGCGCACCCTACTGGAAAAACGTTCAGCGAAACATTTAGAGAATAGAACAGAATGTATGTTGTGTGGCCGACCCCGCGCTGGCCCACCACAAAAAAAATGTTGTATTTAGTATTTGAAC
>CAXTWV010000226.1:1792-8324 GCA_964248005.1 uncultured Ktedonobacteraceae bacterium
GTGCGCAGGCTCAGCCACACAACATACATTCTGTTCTATTCCTTATTGCACGGTCAAACCGCCATCGAGTACCAACACAGCACCAGTGGTAAACGACGATTCGTCGCTGGCAAGGTAAAGGGCTGCGTTTGCGATCTCCTGGGGCTTGCCCAGTCGTCCAAGCGGGATGATGCTACCAAGTTTTTGCAGAGCGCGTTCGGGATCACGATGTGTGGAGACCATTGAGTCTACCATTGGGGTTGCAGTAAATGCAGGGGCAAGCGCATTCACACGAATGTTATAACGCGCCAGTTCCAATGCAGCCGTTTTGGTGATATGGATACAAGCCGCTTTTGAAGCAGCATACGCTATATAACCAGGATTGCCAACGATACCCGCGATGCTTGCCGTATTGACAATTGAGCCACCTTTGCCTGCCTTTATCATAGCAGCCGCACCATACTTGACGCCTAGAAATACACCCTTGCTGTTAATCGAAAAGACGCGATCCCATTCGCTCTCGTCCAAATCAGTAATTGCTGTACGTTGCTCGCCCACGCCAGCGTTATTGCAAAGAACATTCAGTTCCCCAAAAGTATCAAGCGTCGTCTGCACGGCTGCCTGTATTTCCTCGGCAATAGCGACATTCAGTCGTGTTGCTAACGCCTCTCCACCTTGCTCTTTAATCATCCGTACCGTCTCAGCACTACTCTCTAGGTTGATATCACCTGCGACGACCTTTGCACCCTCGCGTGCAAAGAGCAACGCCGCCGTTCGACCAATACCACTACCCGCGCCAGTAATCAAGGCTACTTTGCCTGTAAGTCTATCCGCCATTGTTGACAACCTTTCTGCTGATGACCTATTGTAGGGACCGATGTATCGCGTCCTCTTGGCCTTTCGATTGCCGACGAGGACGCGATACATCGGTCCCTACGTTACCGTCGGCGTTTCACTACTATACTTTTCATACAACTTCTGAACAACGATATCTCTTAGACGCATGACCGTTGTGTGAATATCGAGAAACGATGTGTAGAGAGAGGCAATGCCTAGACGAATGTTGTTGGGTGCGCGAAAATCGGGAAGGACATTCATGTCGTTGAGGAGCGTCAGGTCGATGCGTAAACCCTCAGCATGACCCAGCGAGATATGGGAACCTCGTTGTTGTACCTCACGTGGCGAGTTCAGGCTAAAGCCCAACGGTTCTAGTACAGCCTCCCAAAGCGCGATGAGATAGGTGCTTTGCTGTTCCGATTTCGCACGTAGGTTGTCTAAACCAGCCTCTAACAGCAAGTCAACGCCCGACTCAATTAATGAAAGCGAGACGATGGGAGGAGTCCCTGTCAGGAAGCTACGTAAGCCTGTTGCTGGTTGATACACCGACTCGAACTGAAACAGATTTTTTTGTCCCATCCAACCAGTAATAGGATTGCTCAATTGATCCTGTAGGTTGCGTCGAATGTAGAGGAATGCGGGTGCCCCTGGACCGCCATTGAGATATTTATAGGTACAACCAATCGCGAGGTCAACGTGAGCCGCATTCACGTCGATTGGCAATGCCCCTACCGAGTGACTGAGGTCCCACAAGACAAGGGCACCGACATCGTGCGCTGATTCTGTAAGGGCAGACATCTCATAGGTATAGCCACTTTTGAAAACAGTATGGGAGAGCGTGAGGAGCGCGACCTCGCTGTCGAGTTGTGCTTGTAGCTCTATGACAGGACCATGAATGTCATCAGGTGAAGACACAATCTCTAACTGATGCTGCTTGTCTAGCATGTCAACCGCGCCTTGCAGAACATAAAGGTCCGAAGGAAAGTTGAGGTTATCAGTAAGAATACGTGATCGTCCCTCTTGTAGCCGTAGTGCGGCGACGACGAGTTTGAAGAGATTGACCGATGTAGAGTCCGCGACAATCACCTCATCCGGTTGTGCGCCGATCAACGCCGCTATTTTCGCTCCAACACGTTCAGGTGCAGTGAACCATCCTTCATTCCAACTCCGAATCAGACGCTCCCCCCATTGACGATGAAGCACGTCCTCTGTGAGTGCCAATGTTGCTTTTGGCAGACGACCAAGCGAGTTGCCGTCCATATAAATCAGATTGGGGTCAGAAATGACAAAGCGTTCCCGAAAATGGGCCAGTGGGTCTTGTGCATCAAGTGACGTAGCGTATGCAGCATCTATCGGTACCGTCATGGCTTCGCATCCTTAAGAGTACTCAATTGTAGTCGGTGAGTGGTTTCTATGTATTATGGCATATGAGTAGATGCTAATACAATAATTTTAGCCTGTCACCCAATCATGTTTTCTATTTCCCGACAGAACCGCTCGACCTCTTCCTCGCTATTATAATAATGGACGGAGGCGCGAACGACGCTTGTGAGCTTCTTTGCATCCATATCGAGCAACGCTCCGTTACGCATCGCAACCGAGACATTGATGTTAGATGCTGTAAGTGTATGCTTGATGTCTTCTGGGTCGTATCCCTCAAGAGTGAAGGTGACGATGCCACCTTGTGTGATGCCACGGTCTCGCACGATAACATCCGGTAACGTCGTCAGTTGCGAACGCAGTTGATAGGCTAGCGTTTTGATCCGACGCCAAATAGTATCGAGTCCCAGATGATTCGCGTAGTCTATGGCGACACCCAGGCCAATTTTTCCCGCATAATTGGTTTCCCAATTCTCGAAGCGACGTGCATCGGGTCGTATGTCGTAGCGCGTAGGCGAAACCCATTCCGCCGCATGGAGGTCCAGGAAAGGCGGTTCAAGTTGTTCTAGTATGGCACGTCGTACATACAGAAAGCCAGTACCACGCGGTCCACGCAGATACTTGCGCCCCGTCGCGGACAACATATCACACCCAATCTGTTCCACATCAATCGGCATCTGTCCCACCGACTGACATGCATCTACAAGATAGAGGACACCTGCCTCACGTGCAAGCTTACCAATGGCTGCAATAGGTTGCACAATGCCGCTATTGGTCGGAACATGAGTAATTGCGATAAGTTTTACTTTGTCGTCAAGCATATTTTTGAGCGCATCAAGCGAGACTTGCCCATGCTCATCAGTTGGAATAACTTCTATCGTGGCTCCTGACTTCTGTGCGCGTTGTAAGTAGGCAATGTAGTTGCTGGCATACTCAGTTGAAGCGGTCAGAATGCGGTCTCCAGCTTTCAATGGAATAGAGTAAAATGCCATGTCCCATGCACGCGTTGCATTTTCAACAATTGCCACCTCATCACGTGAGCAATTGATAAGCGTAGCTACCGCGTCATAGACATGCTCTAAACTCTGTATTGCTTGCGCTGCCGCTTCATAGCCGCCTATGCGAGCTTCCAACTGCAAATGAGCAACCGTTGCATCCAGTACAGGTCGTGGCATAAGCGATGAGCCAGCATTATTGAAGTGCAGGACATGGGCGCATCCCGGTGTGTCCTGCCGTAAGCGTTGTAGGTCGAAGGGCATAATTTACTCTTTTCTTCATAAACACTCTGTAGGGGTCTAATTCATTACACCCTTTTCATGTATTACAGGTGTAACGAGGGTGTAATGAATTAGACCCCTACAGAACACATCTTCTAATTCGTTGGTATCACCACGCGCCCTTGTCCAACGGGTGGCATATTTGCTCCTCCGCCTACATAGCGGATGGCGGTTCCAATAGCGGTGACTTCCATCCATTCGTTATTATGCATAAACTCGACTTTGATATCTACGCCGATCACACCGTCAGCTCCTAATTGGTCCGCCTCGAACTGCATCCGGGAGAGCGCGAGTTCACGTGCCTGATACATCAATTGTGAATACTCTTTGAGTTCACCTTGAAAATTCCCTTTGACGCCGACCAGCCAGTTACGAACCGCACCCATCGAATAAATACAGTTACCCATAACCAGACCCATTGGCTGAAAGCCCTTATCGACCACAAGCCAGAACTCTTGACCGCTCAGGTCAGACGTGAACGCTCTACCTCGATATCCCGGTTTGATGTCCATTGCGCTACGTGGATCTGCCACTTATTTTTTCTCTCTTTCGTTGCTTGAAAATAGCGATTGTCCCATTTCCCTAGCATAAGTAAATATCGCGATAAAGTCAACTGTAGGGACCGATTCATCGCGTCCTTGTGGCACTCGACCGCCGACGAGGATGCGATGATGCAATTTGATAAATGAATGCGGATATGTCGGATGTAGGGGCTATAATTCATTACGCCCTCGTCACGCGTTAGAGGCCGAACCAGGGCGTAATGAATTATAGCCCCTACATCCGTACCAATTTGTTAAACAGCATAATCGGTCCCTACAGTTGACGTATCATTTGTTTCCTACGAAGCGTTGATGTGAGGAGAAATAGCGCGTTTTCCATAAGCTTCACGTTGACGTGAACGATATAGTGTGGTATCACATAAGAGAGGAAGATTTCTTAGAGAGAGACGGAATAGTGTAGCTACAAAGTGCTTTTTACGGAAGGTGAGACAGTGAAAACGGCGACAGCGCATGACGACATGCACATGACTCGGCATTCTGCAAGGGTGAATAGACCTATTGGACCGCGTTATAAATGGATTGCCCTGACGAATACAACGTTAGGCGTACTCATGGCGAGTATTGATACCAGTATTGTACTGATCTCTTTACCTGCTATCTTCAATGGTATTCATATCAACCCCTTGGCACCAGGGGAAACAAACTATTTTCTCTGGATGTTGCTCGGCTATATGGTAGTAACGGCGACGCTCCTTGTGACATTTGGACGCATCTCGGATATGTTCGGGCGCGTCAGACTCTACAATCTTGGCTTCGCAATCTTTACTTTTGGGAGTATTCTTCTGTGGTTGACACCCGGAACAGGCAACACAGGTGCGTTAGAGCTAATTCTCTTTCGCTTCGTACAAGGCATTGGTGCTGGTTTCCTCTTCGCGAACAGTGCAGCCATTCTGACCGATGCCTTTCCAGCGAATCAACGTGGTTTGGCACTTGGTATTAACCAGATTGCCGCCATTCTCGGCTCCGTAATTGGGCTTATCTTGGGTGGTATTCTCTCATACTTTAGCTGGCGACTCGTCTTCCTGGTGAGCGTACCCGTTGGTCTGGTTGGGACTGTGTGGGCCTATATGATGTTGCGTGAGGTGGCGACGATTCGCACCCATCAGAAAATTGACTGGCCCGGCAATATCACCTTCGCGCTAGGTGCAACCATTCTGCTGTTAGGTATCACCTATGGTATCGAGCCATATGGAGGTTCAGCGACTGGTTGGGGTAATCCTTTGGTGATTGGAGCGTTGAGTAGCGGTGTTATCCTGCTGGCATTGTTTATCTGGATCGAAACGCATGTGAAGGATCCAATGTTTCGCTTAGAGTTGTTCAGACGGCGAATGTTCGCGGCTGGCAATGCGAGTAGCTTTCTGGCGAGTATCGCTCGCGGTGGGCTGCAATTTATGCTGATTATCTGGTTACAGGGCATCTGGCTTCCTCTGCACGGCTATAGTTATGATATCACACCACTGTGGGCAGGCATCTACCTATTGCCTTTGTTAATTGGTTTTGTCGTCATGGGGCCGCTAAGTGGCTGGCTTTCGGACCGCTTCGGGGCACGCATCTTCTCAACAACAGGGATGGTAATTCAAGCGGTAGGCTTTTTTCTCCTGACATTTCTACCTGCGAACTTCGATTATGTATGGTTCGCGCTTATTCTGTTTATGCTTGGTCTTGGACAGGGAATGTTCTCTTCGCCCAATACCTCATCCGTGATGAGCAGTGTACCAGCCGATCAGCGCGGTGTGGCGTCAGGTATGCGTGCCACTTTCCTGAACTCTGGCTCGCTCGTAAGTATTGGTGTCTTCTTCAGCCTTATCACAGCTGGTTTAGCGTCGGCTCTACCTATAACGCTTCTTAGTGGGTTGACACAGGCTGGAGTTCCAACGACGGTTGCGAACAAAATCGCACATTTGCCGCCAACGTCGGCACTCTTTGCCGCCTTTCTCGGTTACAATCCAATAGCAACGCTGTTACCTGCAAATGTACTTCATGCGTTGTCAAAAGCAGATCAGGCAAATTTATTAGGAAGAAGTTTCTTTCCGAATTTGATTTCGCCCCCATTTCTCATTGGCCTGCACAATGTTTTTTACCTTGCAATGGCTATGTGTCTCGTGGCAGCCCTCGCCTCGCTCTTACGTGGTCGGCGCGATGTACAAGGGCCTGAAGGAAATGGGATGGTAGAGGATGTGGCAATAGCGCAAGTAGAGTCTACCGCTACTGCTGTATCAGATTAATTTAATGAATGTTGATAACCTCATACAGGAATGCCGATGCACACACGCATCGGCATTCCTGTATAAGGTTATCAACATTCGATTTTCAAAACATCACGCTTTTTTTGAGACTTGGAGCGCGTTTATAACGTACAATATAATAACGAATACACATCTATAGGGACGCGACTACTTGCGTTCAGAAAAAGGAATGACACATCATGCAAGTTCGAGTAGGATGCGAGTTCCGTTATGAGGCAACGTGGCCTACTCCAACGGTAATTCAGGTTCA
>CAXTWV010000227.1:0-6453 GCA_964248005.1 uncultured Ktedonobacteraceae bacterium
TTTGTTCAATATAATGGAGGGCCATTGGTTGCGGACGGCGTACGGCGTCAGGAACCATTGCCCATCCTTTATATTTCTAGCTTTCGACGATATCGACGGCAATAATTGTGTCGCCGGGTTGTCGATCACGTCCTGGATCGCGCTCACGAATGGCGTTGAGCACGTCTAAGCCTTGTGTGACCTGACCGAAGACAGCATGGACGCCGTTCAGGTGAGGTGTTGGACCATAGGTGATGAAAAACTGGCTACCGTTGGTATTTGGGCCAGCATTTGCCATCGACAGAATACCAACTTTGTCATGCTTGAGATCGAGCGCACTGGCTTCGTCGCGGAACTTGTAGCCAGGGCCACCGGAACCTGTACCTGTTGGATCGCCGCCCTGCACCATGAAACCTTTTATGACACGGTGGAAGGTTGTGCCATTATAAAAACCCTCACGGGCAAGAAAGACAAAGTTGTTGACGGTTACAGGAGCCTTGCTCGCAAAGAGTTCGATTTGAAGATCGCCTTTGCTGGTATGCATAATCGCCGTGTATTTCTTTGACGGATCGATCTGCATCTCTGGCTGTGTCCTATATTGGTTTGCCACGAAATTTTCTCCTCACATAAGTGTAACACTATGTCACACTGGCGGAACAACGTTAGCGTTGTCCCTACAACTCATTTTCGAGTCCTGTACGGGTCTGATTTATCACACCCCTTGGCACGAAAACACTTTTTCAGAGCATTACGCCTGCACCACAATCACATGGTTCATGACATCAGGTGTCACACTCTTGGTGGACGCATCATCACCAGGGCCTTGAATTTTCTGTGCGATAGCGAGTCCCTGCACAACATGCCCAAAGAGATTATACGACTTCGGCAGAGAAGTATCATCACCTGTGCAGATGAAAAACTGACTTCCATTGGTATTCGCACCCGAATTCGCCATCGCAAGAGTACCCACGGTATAGGTACCTTGAACGGGTTCATCAGCGAATTTGTAGCCGGGACCGCCCGTGCCACGCTTGTTCACGTCTTTGCCCAATGGATCGCCAGTCTGGATGATGTGTAATCCCGTTCCTGTTTGAATGACACGGTGGAAGACCATACCATCATAAAACTTATTTTGTGCCAGGAACACGAAATTATTGACCGTGTTGGGTGCAAGCTTGGGATCGAGTTCGACCACAATCAAGCCGCGATTGGTATTAATACCTGCACAATACGTCTTCGTCTTATCAATACTCAGTGCCGGTGCATTCGCATAGCTGTGCTTTGTAGCATTATAGGTCGTCGCATCGGGGGCTGATGCAGTATCAGTAATCTTGCTCAAAATGCTTGCGCCTGTACAGACAGAGGCTACAGTAGCAACTTTTGTTTTTGTAACTGGTTTTGGCAATGCGAAAGGACCGACATGATAATAATACAAAGTGTAGATGCCGAGTCCGATAATAAGTATAGTTAACACGGTTGCCCATGGATAGCGTGCAATGCCACGTGCAGGTGGTTTATAGCCGGGCGAACGTCGTATTGGTGACTCTTTGACCTCTAGCTTTGGTAACTGGGTGGCGTGAGCCTTCGCTATTTGTGCCGCTCGCTTGGTCGCGGCTCGTTTTGTCGTCTTTGGCATAAATTTTTGCAGATGCTCCTTCTTCGTTACGCGGTCTTCTGACTCACGTTGCCCATAGAGTTGTTTACGCTATAATAGCGTTCTCATCTGCTTGGGTCAAGTCCTTTATAATGTGGCGCATGAAAACAACGTGCATGGGAATTGACAGTGCCAATTCTCATGCACGTTGTTTTCATGCACCACATTATGCAATTGATAATGAAGATGCCTGGTCAGGGCGTCCATTCGCGGGAACGGATTGTGCAAGGCGATAGACCCATGGCACAATTTCGTTGGGCGCGAGATGTGCTAACTGGACAAGGTACTTCTGGTTGCGCCGAACCAGATACCCACGACCCGTAGCCATGTCGCTCATCTTTACTCCTAATACCTGTGGGTCGTTGGGATCGCCACCAAGCACAATGCCGAGACGCGCGGTACGTACTGAGGTGAGCAATGGGTCACTACGCATAAGGTCGTTTGGTGGACCTGCGACAATAATATGAAAGTGCAGATCACGCGCCTGCGGCATAAACTCTTTCAAGTCATTGAACGGATTTCTGGACAAGACACTCAACTGATCGTAGTCGTCAATGACAAGCACAAGCGGCGTCATCGAGGCACCAAGCACGACGTTAAGGTCGTCTTGCATCTGCTCCAATTCTTCGCGCAACTGTGTACTCCGTTTGCGCAACTCTTCTTTGAGTTTCTCCATAACTTGATTCAGGCGTTCCTCCGTGTCAGCATACATACAGACGTTCGGCAGACGACGCATGAGACGTGAACCACGTCTGAAGTCTACGAGAATGACCTGGGCATGTCTATTCGTTGGTGTCGCTAGCATTAAGAGACACGTCTGCAACACTGTAGTACGTCCACTGCCAGGACCACCGGCGACCAGTGCGTGCGGTGTATCCGCGTTCAAGTCAAGGGCGATTGGACGAAGTGTGAAGTCCTCCATACCGACACGAACTGAAAGTGCTTGTGTTGGTGCAATGCTGTCTACAATATTGCCTTTCGTGCCTCGACCAGACACAGCATCCATCAGAAAGTAGTCGGCACGCACATATTCTGGCAAGAGACGAATGGGCGGAGCCTGCATGAGTTTTGTCGCCTTGCCATCACGGAGGAAGCTGGCGACCAGGATATCAAGCTGACTTGTTTGCTCATCATCGTCCTCTCCTGGCACCGGCAGCGCGATATGCACCTCTTCAAGTGTCTTCCCGCGTTTGTAGCCACGTCCAGGTGTGGCGGGGTCGATAGTGGATGCATCGTTCTTACCAATCAGAATCAGAGAATCGGTATATTCTACTAACCGCAAACCGATACGTAGCTCAAACAAACTGAGCAACTGCATAGGCACAGACACAGGACGGTCAACCGATAACACAATATAGACGCCATAGGTGCGACCTTGACGCGCGATCATCAGTAAGCGTTCAAGTTCTTTCTCGTGTGCCTGCTTGAAGTCAACGAACTTATCAATGACCAGCACCACAGCAGGCATTTCTGGCAAGTCGCTCTTTTCAGTACGTCTACGCTGATAGGACTGAAAATCGTCAAGCTGGTTAGTAGCACAATATTTCTTTCGCTCTTCGATAATACCATCGAGTTTGCGTAAGAGACGACTGATATATTCAGCATCGCTTTCACTAAAGACACCGCCGACATGCGGTAACTTCTCGAAGACACGCAATGCCTGTCCACCAAAGTCAATCAGGTAGAGATTCAGTTGGGCAGGCGTATGCGTCAAGGCAAGTGATGTAATCAGCGTGCGCAAAAAGACACTTTTACCACTTCCAGAAGCTCCACCAACGAGGACATGTCCACCACTCCGTGGCATATCGAGTAGCCACGGTTCCTGTCGCTGCTCCATCGGCAGGTCGATCATGCCCATTGGGCAGGTTAACCAGCCATACGTTGGTTGCTTGCTCTCAGGGGGTTGCGCTGGAACCATGCGTCGTACCTGTTTGTAAACTTCGGTCAGATTGACACGGTTTGGCAAGGGCGCGGGCCACGGTTTGAAGAGTTCCGCCCCTATCGTCTCCTGATATGGCTCAATGATGTCCATCAAGACTTTCTGGTCAATGATTTCACCATTGTTTGCGGCAGCTTGTTTCGCAACTAGCGCGGATTCATTCGCGACACGTGCGGGTAGCGAGATACGAGCACTTTGAAACAAATCAAAGACCTCGGAGCCGATTTGGAAGTAGGCGCGACCAGGGATAGTACTTGGCAACAACGCAGCCTCTGAACGTCCCAACATGTCGCGGCTGTCTTGTAACGAGGCAACACGCAGACAAATGCGAAACTTGAGGTTCGACCAGATATTGGGGTTGACAGAACCCGTTGGTTTCTGTGTTGCCAAAATTAAATGTACGCCGAGACTACGCCCCTTTTGCACCACGCTGACAAGTCCTTCCATAAAGGTCGGATGCTCTTTCGCCAGTTCCGCGAACTCGTCGATGATAATAAAGAGATGGGGCAGAGGTTCGAGACTCTTTGGATTTTGTGCTCGCATAGCAATGTATTCAGAAATTTTCTTGGCATTCGCGCCACTCAACACATGTTCACGGCGCTTTAACTCACTCTTGAGGGCTACTAATGCGCGTTCAGTCAACTTGCCACTCAAGTCTGTGACCATACCAACGGTGTGTGGTATCTTCTCAAATGGCTTGAATGCCGCTCCACCTTTGAAGTCCACAAGCACGAAGTTCACAAGGTGCGGGTGATGCGTGATCGCTAACCCCACAATCATAGATTGGAGCAGTTCGCTTTTGCCAGCACCCGTTGTACCTGCGATGATACCGTGTGGCCCGTGTACATTGTCATTGAGATCGAGCCAGACAATATCGTCAGCATTGCGCCCAATCGGTACGCGCAACATGCCAAAACGCGGCTGAGTACCGCTGCCCCACCATTTTTCGGGATCAACCTGATCGGCGAATGGAATGTCGAGCAGATCGAGCAGACGCACATTGGTAGGAATATCGGCGGCATCGTCATCCTCACTCACCACATGCAGCGAGTTGAGTGAGCGAGCTATGCGCCGTGCATAGTCGAGCTGTATTTTGTCGGCCTGTACACCTTCGAGTGTCTCACGATCTACGCCAATACCTGCGTAGGTAAGCATACATTCTTCCGAGAGACGCACGATGCCTCGACACTGGCTTGGAATGGCCTGTTGTTGTGCGACAAGGTAAATGACGGAGACTCCAAGCTGTTCGCCCAGTTTGAACGCGTGCGTCAACGCTGGATGCTGGCGCACATCTACATAATCATGCACCAGCACGACAAGATGTGGTAGCGATACAGGCTGTATTGGAGTTGCTCCACCGGGAGTACCATTTTGCTCCGCCATCTTAGAAGCGCGTTGGCTCAATTCTTCCAGCATAAAATTGAGTAATTGTATCGCTTCATCCTCACCGACTGCGGTAAGCCTTTTGAGCTTACAGCCCTTGAGTGGTGCGGTGTGTGGTAAATCAGCGATCCACTCCCAATCCTGCTTTTGTGAGAGAGGATAAATACCAAGAATACGGACATCTTCCGGCGAGTGATGTGTGGCAATCTGACAAATCATTTCATGCGTCAATGCCGCCACATCCTGGCGGCGTCCCGTAATGCCCAGTGACTTTACTCTTGGTAACGAGATGCCGCATGGAATATCATCGACAAGCGTAAATTCCTGTTTGAAGCGTTGTATCTCTGCCGCCATTGGATCAACTGACTCAATCTCAGGAAAGTTGAGTGTCACCGAAAATGGTTGCTTCCCCTTACCAACTCGGATAGTGAGGAAATCGGGGTCGTCAGGTCGTCGCTCCCACAAGTGTTCGCGTTGCTTGATCTGCTCCTCAAGCACTTCTGGATCGGGGTCAGTCAAGAGTGCCACCAGACGCTGCTCGTCGGCTTGCTTCTTGAGATGTGTGCGTAGTTTTGCCAACAGCTTTTTGTATTTCTTATCGTTCTCGCGGTTTGTACGCCGTACCGCTTTGCCTTTTTGCCGCGTTGTAATGATCGTGTTGAGTGGACCCATGACAGAAAAAATCGCCATTGGCAAGAGAAACGCGAGTTGTTGCATAGAAGCGTGATTCACAAAGATATAGATACTGAATATAATGCTGACAGTAATCAAAGGCATAAGAATTGGGAATAGGCCCACGGGTGGAGGCGGCTGCTCTTTTGTGGGTGGTTTTGGAACGTCAATCGTCTCTTTCGATGGCAACATAAAGATACGCGGCGGTCGGTTAAATACCTCCGGTGGCACATTTGTGACATTTCCCATTTTCGGATCGGCGGGTTGCGCTTTTTGCATAGTGGGTACCTCTTGCGCTACATAGCATCTACAATCGCAAGGCATGTAGGGACCGATTTATACTTTTTCATTAATACACGGACATATGTAGGGACCAATTTATCACGTCCTCGTGGCATATCGACAGCCGACAAGGACGTGATAAATCGGTCCCTACAGGCAACGCATTCAAAAGATTTCATTGCATTACATCATTACACCCTCGTTCAGCCACAGAAGCCGAACGAGGGTGTAATGAATTAGACTCCTACAGACGATGTGTAATTACCTTAGAGGCTCTGGTCGGCCTGCTCGAAGCGGGTAGCGGTATCTTGCAGGTGATTGCCCAGGTCTTCACCAGTTTGCACAATGCGTTGTGCGGCTGAACGCCAGTCCTGGTACATCTGCTCATAACGTTGGCGGCTCACACCCTGCCAGTCACTTTCAACCTGATTGGTCGTGTTCTGAATTTGTGGCTCGATGCTGTTATTGATCTCTTCGTTCAATTGATAGAAGACGCGTCCCAATTGGCGAAGCAGGTCTGTATTAATATGAATTGTGCCCATGA
>CAXTWV010000227.1:6553-8308 GCA_964248005.1 uncultured Ktedonobacteraceae bacterium
TGGCGAAGCAGGTCTGTATTAATATGAATTGTGCCCATGAATAAATTCCTCCATATTCGTGAGAACAGAGTCATAGCTGTTCGTCACATCTTTTTTATAGTTGGTAGACCAACCTGTGCAAAGGATAAATAAGTATCCGTTTCGTCCATTCGTTGTCACACGTTTGTCTACTCATTCGCAGTATAAAGACCCCCACCAAATAGACAAAAGCATATGTAAAAATTTGTCACGATAGCCCTTTTTTCTGCTAGATAGCACGAATTTTTGTGGATAAGTACGTGGATAACATTGTGGATAAGTGGGGATAAGTCTCCTATGACGGTGGATAAGTGGGGGATAAGTCAGAGCAAGAGCATGTTTACGCTTCATTTCCGCTCAATCCATATCCAAAGATATCCACATATCCACATTACGCAAAAAAAGGGACGGTTGATTTACCCGACATTTTAGTCTACACTTTGGAAACACGCGAGAGTGGAGAGAGCAACCAACACACCAACAAACACCGCCGTATGCTATTCCTTGCATACCCTTGTGTCGAACGTATGTGCGAATAAACGTGTTATAATCACGTCAAGAAACAGATAAACGCACCTCGTTTTTTTGCTATCCGTAGCGTTTATTCTTTGAACCTATCTATATATTTGTCAAAATTATTGTAGAGTAAATACACAACATATTTTTATTTAGTAGCATTTGTAGATGGAGAAGCTTAATCGTGGAAAAGCTGTTACCACAAAACATCGAGGCTGAGAGTGGCGTACTCGGCAGTATCATCATCGACCCGGAAGCCATCGTCCAGATCGCGGACTTTCTCATGGCGGAGGACTTTTACCGTGACGCGCACCGCACCATCTACGAAGTTATCATTCAACTCTATGAGCAGCAGCAACCAGCCGACTTCATCACCATCTGCGATGAACTAGAAAGTCGTGGCAAGCTAGAAGGCGTGGGTGGTCCAAGCTACGTGACCTCGCTCATCAATCAGGTTCCAACCAGTGGCAACGTCGAATACTATGGACGTATCGTCGAACGAACCGCCATTCTGCGTCGCCTGATTCATGCAGCTGGAGAAATCGCAGCAACCGCGTATCAAGAGAGTGACGCCGATGTCGCCCTCGAAAAAGCTGAGCAACTTATTTTCAATATCAGCCAACGCCATGCCCACGCTGACTTCTCGCCTCTGCGCGACATCCTCTCAGACTATATGTCGAAACTGGACCAATTGCACGAGCGACGCGGTAGCATCGTCGGCGTCCCCACGGGCTTCGCCGACCTCGACCGCCTCACCGGAGGACTACAACGCTCCGATTTGATTATTTTGGCTGCCCGACCGGCCATGGGTAAAACGTCGTTCGCTCTGTCGCTTGCTCATAATTCAGCTATCAAGCACAAACAGTCCATTGCGGTATTCAGTCTTGAGATGAGCAAAGAGCAATTGGTGCAACGCTTCCTCTCGATGGATGCAGGAATTGACCAGCAAAGGTTGCGTACAGGGTGGATTGAGGATGACGAGTGGGAACGCATCATCTACGCGATGGGTACACTATCAGAGGCAACCATCTGGATTGACGATACGGCAGGTATCTCGACAATGGAGATGCGCAGTAAAGCCCGCAGATTGCAAGCGGAGCATGGTGTCGATCTGATTATCGTTGACTACCTTCAGCTTATGCAATCAACGGGAGCAAATGGAGCGCGTAACAAGAACCGTGAACAAGAGATATCCGAGATCAGCCGTAACCTCAAAGGCTT
>CAXTWV010000228.1:0-8276 GCA_964248005.1 uncultured Ktedonobacteraceae bacterium
CTGCTGTATATGGGCAACCTCGGCTTCGCTTGGTACAACACGCCCATAACGGATGGCGGTATATGCCTCGGTTACGGTGCTTACTTCTGGCTCAGTGAAAGGAAGATTTGTGCGGAGGCGCGTGCGGAACTCGTAAGGCGTCTCATCTCTTTTACGTGGATAGCCTCGTTGCGTTGCCCAGAGTAGCATAGCACGGTACACTTCGCGAACGCTACGTGCCGCTGGCTCGGCTGATACATCATTCTCACTCTCCAGTTTGTCTGTCTCTCCTACTAGTTGGGGGAAGAGCCGGAGCCATATAGCTCTAAGCAATGCCCTCATTTGAGTCCAGAATAGCCCCCACGACCATAGGCTCTCATGTATCTCTGCAGCACGACGCGTCACGCTTATTCGTCGCCGACGCATAAGGAGGCGCACAATCAATATGAGAAGGACGATTACAAGAACAGGAAGCAGTATTTTTATCGTGAGTACAAATAACGGGTCAAAGGAACCCTGTGATGGAGGAAGTTTGGCACACTGTACGGAATTTGGGTGTTGCTTACACAAAACCTGGGAAGTTCTCGCCTGGATATTTGGCTCTTTGAGCCTGAAATGAAAGAGATTAAGTAGCCAAATAATAGGCGTTATGAGGAGTGTCAAGACGAGGGCAATAATATTTGCCAGTACGTTATATATAAGCACAATAGGAGTGAAGATGCGTTGAGCATCCGCGAGGAATGCAGGACTAGCGATTGCTCCTACAAGCAACGAAAGCAAAAGTAGAATACCACCAAAGATCGCAATAATTCCCAAAAGCGCACGTTCCTGCGAAACGACACTGCCTTGTAAACCAGAGCGATGTGTTATTCGTACAAATACTGTTTGTGCCAATGAATGTGCAATCAATGCAAACATGAGGAAGAGCGGAATAAGCAGAAGCAGAAGTATTTCGTTAGATGAGGCTGTGTTTGTGACGGCTCGTAATACAACCACCGCTATTATCACTCCAATGCCTACACGAATAGTATTGAAAACATGCCCTGGCTCAATCATACTATGCGATAAGCGGACACCACGCCAATAAAAGTACAGGATAACCACGGCAATGCCTAGAATGTGTATTGCCTCTGGACCCAATAACAGCAGATCGCCAACCAGATTTCCGAGCCATGTCGGGTCCCAAAAAGCGATTGATGAGGCATACACGCCTGACCACAATGAAAAGAGTGTTGTACCAACAAGTAACACTACTATAGGGAAGGTTTTGAAGAAAGGTGCAAATTCCTGTGTAGAGGTGCTGGCGATTCTTGCGCGTCCTTGTTCAAGCCTATGTGACAGCCAGTAGCTACACGCAATAAGGACAAATGGGGTCCATAATGGCAGAAAAAAGGTATATGCTGACTCCGCTAAGCCAATCAGAAGCGCATCAACCCAACATGTCTCCATCGCAGCAAGCAGATATGGTAACAGCCGTTCCCCACCACTAAGCGCGACTAAATGCGGAACTACAACCTCTGATGTGTTCAAATTTTGTTGCTCTATCGGGTTCTTCTTGTCTTGTGGCGTCGTATCCATCGCATGAAAACCCTTTCTCCATACACTGGCTCATGTCACGCATTGTATGTCGCCTTTCCGATGTTGTCAACGCACCTTTTCCCTTTACATATTCCCTCACAATATGTTATGCTCAAATGTAGCATTGCTGTATTAAGCTATGGAAACGTTTCCATAAACGAATTACCACCATGAAATAACTAGAAGGTGGAAAACTATGACAGCGCAGCCAACTATCCACGATGTCGCACGTATAGCAGGCGTCGGCATCGGCACCGTTTCACGCGTCCTCAACGAACACCCTAGTGTGCGCCCTGCGACACGTGCGCGAGTTCTCGCAGCGATTGCACAACTACGTTTTAAGCCTAATCCAATTGCGCGGAGCATGATTTCTAAGCGTACAGGCTCAATCGGCGTGATTGTTCCCTTCTTTACACGTCCATTTCATGTCGAAGTGCTACGTGGCGTGCAGAATGCACTGTCTCATGCGCAAAAAGAGCTAGTTATCTACAATGTTGAAAACGACACGCAACGTGACGCATATTTCTCCGAGTTGCCTATGCATCGTAAGGTAGATGGCTTACTCATTATTTCATTACTTCCTAGTGACACATTTGCGCAAGGTTTCCGTGAGGTTGGGCTGCCGACAGTGTTGGTAGACGCTTATAGTCCTTATCTCACCTCGCTCGTCGTCAACAACGTCGATGGTGCGTATCAAGCCGTAAAAAGCTTGCTTGATAAAGGGCATAGGCGTATCGGGTTCATCAACGGCATCATTGAAGGGAATTTTAAGTTTAATCAAGCCAATGATCGCCTGATTGGGCTGCATCGTGCCTTGGGGGAAGCTGAGGTCCTCTTCGAGCCGACACTGATTGTTGAAAGTGAATGGAATCGGCATGCTGCTCGTGCTGCCGCTTTACAACTTCTGATGCAAACACCGCGTCCAACGGCTATTTTTGCCTCCTCTGACATGCAAGCTATCGGCGTGCTTGAAGCGGCGCGAAGTTTATGTATCTCGGTTCCTACCGAGCTTGCAGTCATCGGTTTTGACGGTATCGAAGTGGCAGAGTTATTGGATGTAAGCACAGTGCAGCAACCAATGCAGCAGATGGGAGAGCTAGGTGTCATTAAGCTTATCGAGCAGATGGCACATCCACAACTCGCGCCAGAACTTATTCGTTTGCCCACAACATTGATAGAACGTGGCACAAGTAGACACGAACTATTTACTTTATGAACATTCTATGGTATTGTTTTATCATGCTATAGAAACGTTTCCAAAAATGGTTTGCGCGTGTGAACTTCCTTCGTTGTGAGGTTTACTCGTTCTGCAACGTACTCTTTAGGGTGAGACAGGAACTCCATTCCTGCCACTACATCCAGAAAGGAGTGGTACTCACCTGAAACTTTCTTGTGAGTGTTTTCCGTAGTACATGCATATACTTTTTACGTAGAGGTACAAAGTATGTGCTGATGGTCTCGCGCTCACACCCACGAGATAGGTTGAAGTTGTCGCAAGCTTCCAAGCACTATTGGAAGTATGGTGGGCATGGAAGCTCAAACACGACACGCATGTGTGACGTGTATTTGATCTCTGTCGGCTAATCAACTGTAGCCAGTCCAAAGGAGGACCATACATGTTTTCTCATCCTGAACAACGAGAAGTTCTTGACGAAATTATTGTCAAAATGCGTTCTGGTCGTATGAAACGTCGCACCTTCCTAGAGCGTGCAGTCGCTGTTGGTTTAAGTAGTACCGCCGCAGTATCTCTCCTTGAAGCTTGTGGTGGCAGTACTGGGGGTGGTAGTAGTAGTGGACCAACAACTGTTATCTGGCAGACAGAAAATGATACCTCAGGCTCCTATCCAGCAATTGTAGATGGGTATAACAAGTCCAACAAGGATAACGTCCATGTTATCTGGCACAACGGTCCATCCGACACCTCTACTCTCATCACTCTGTATGACAACACACTACGGGCGCGAAGTGCATCGTTTGATGTGTTTAACATAGATGTTGTCTGGCCTGCCCAATTTTCTACTCAAGGCTGGACTTTGGACCTTTCAAGCAAGTGGCCTGCGAGCGACCGCGCAAATTATCTTCCTGGTCCAATTAAGTCCTGTACCTACAATGGTGCAGTTGTGGCTGCGCCGATGCGTACAGACTTGGGTGTTCTCTACTATCGCAAAGACATCGTCTCAACCCCACCCACTACGTATGACCAACTAACGAGCGCAGCTAAGAGTGCTCTATCTAAGACCAAGATTGGTTATGCGTGGCAAGGAATACAAGGTGAAGCACTGGTGTGCGATTTTGTGGAGGTGTTAGCTGGTTATGGTGGCTCTGTGCTGGATCCCACCAATGCAAAAAGTGTAGTTGTTAATAGTCCAGAGGGCGTGGCTGCACTCACCGAGATGGTCAGTTGGGTCGGCACTGTCTCACCTATCTCGATCACGACGTATGCTGAGGAAGCGTGCCGCCAAGCTTTCCAGAATGGTGATGCTGCTCTCATGCGCAACTGGCCGTATGCATACGCTCTGGGCAACGACGCGACCAAGTCAAAGGTTGCAGGCAAGTTTGATATCACAGCCCTTCCTCATGGTGGAACCGGTACCGTCGGGCATTCCTGTGTCGGTGGTTGGAATATGGCAATCAATGCCTACTCCAAGAACACAGATGCAGCATGGAGTTTTATGAAGTATGTGCTCAGCCCGACCGCGCAGAAGATATTGGCGATTACAGGTTCGTATACACCTGCCCTCAACAGTGTCTATAGCGATTCCGAGGTGCAGACGAAGCAGCCACTCTTCACCAAACTGGCCCCGATCCTGCAAAACTCGCTGCCGCGCCCAGTTTCACCGGTTTATACCGATCTTTCAAACCTCATTCAGGTTAATGTCCACCAGGCACTCACGAAGCAGGTTAGCCCTGCTGCCGCGTTGAGTACTCTGCAGTCCCAGTTACAGGCTCTTGTCTCGAAGTAATGTTTTCGTAGCTTTGTCATGATTGGTAGTAGCGCGAGGTCTTGCGCTACTACTAACAATGAAAGTTGAAATAGTCCCTCATTTTTGAAGAAGAAAATAGGTAAGGGGAAAAGCTTTATGGCAACTACTAGACAAGCAGCTACAACACTTCCTGCTGCACATAAAACTACGCTACGCGAACGCTTAGATTTGGGCAATGGAGTCTTTCCGTATTTCCTCGTGGCACCCACCATCATCATTATTGCGCTGGTGGCTGTTTATCCTATCATCGACTCGATCCGTCTCAGTTTTCTGAATAATCCACTCATACCGACTGGCTCGACCTTTGTTGGCCTCAGAAATTATATCCAGGTCCTCGGCGATCCAGCATTCCGTAGCTCGTTTGGATTAACGGTCGTCTTCAGTGTGATAAGTGTGGCATTAGAAACGCTCGTGGGTTTTGCTGTCGCGCTTCTGATGAATCAAGTATTTCCGGGTCGTGGTCTGGTTCGCACCGCCATTCTCATTCCTTTTGCCTTTCCGACCATTGTCTCCGGGCAAATCTGGTTATTGATGTTGAACGCTCAAAACGGTGTCTTGACATACCTGTTCCAAACATTCCATATTCTGGCACCAGGAGATTCTTTGCTGCGCACGCCCACTGGAGTGATAATTGCCGCAGTCATGATTGATGTCTGGAAAACAACGCCCTTTATGGCACTGCTGATACTCGCGGCTCTGCAAGGCATTCCTAACGAACTGTACGAGGCGGCGGGCGTCGATGGCAGCAACCGCTGGCAGCAGTTTTGGACGATTACTCTTCCATTGCTCAGGAGCGCGTTGTTGATTGCGCTGCTGTTCCGTATCCTGGATGCTCTGCGTGCATTTGACCTGTTCTACGTACTCACAGGTGGTGGTCGCGAGATACAGACATTAGCACTTTACTCATACGCGAATATGTTTGTGGGAACGACCTTCGACTTTGCGCCAGGGGTTGCTGCTGCTGTCATTCTCTTTATCATCTGTGCCGTCGTTGGTATCGTGGTCGTCTCATTCAGCCGTATCAGCCAGAACTAGGAAAGGAGAGTAGTATATCATGGCAAAACAAGCACTTGTGGTCCCTTCGGTACCGACAAGGACGAATACAACAGAACCAAAACGACAAATAAACTGGCGCGTAATTGGTCTCTATGTCGCCCTCGTAGTTGTGTTAATCGTAGCCCTTGGTCCATTCTACTGGACAGCCATCACTTCAATAAAGATTGATGGGGAGATTAATGCATCGCCACCCACGCTCTTCCCCCAATCGTTCACCACGAATAACTATACTCAAGCTTTCCTGAGTGTCCAGCCTGCTTTTGCGAAAGACCTGTTGAACAGCACAATCGTCGCGATCTTGACTACGATCCTGGCTTTGATCTTCGGGTCGATCTGTGCATATGCGATTGCTCGCACGAAATTCGTGGGAAAATCAGCTGTCCTGGCAATTGTACTCTCGGTGCAGATGTTCCCACTCATTGCGCTCGTTGGGCCACTCTTTGTTCTTTTTACCAATACGCTCAATGTCTACAACACGTATGTGGCACTGATTATCCCTTATCTCGTGATTTCCTTGCCCGTCACAGTGTACTTCTTGACATCGTTTTTCCGTGATTTGCCAGCAGACCTTGAGGAAGCGGCGATGGTAGATGGCACCTCGCGACTTGGAGCACTCTGGCGCATCGTCTTGCCACTAACGGCTCCTGGCGTCTTTACGACAGCAATCCTGTCCTTCATCACCGTCTGGAACGACTTCCTGTTCGGTTTAACTCTGACTACGGACTCGAATGCACAGACGGTAACTGTGGCTATCCCTCTCTTTAACGGAGAGCATCAGATTGCCTTTGGTGAGGTCAGTGCGGCTGCGATTATCGTCACCATTCCTCTGGTGATTATGGTGTTGTTCTTGCAACGACGAATCGTATCCGGGTTGACGGCTGGCGCGGTAAAAGGCTAAAGCCACCATGCCTCAGACAATGAATGTAACCAGCCACCCATTTGAGAACTCAAACGGGTGGCTGGTTACATTCATTGTTTGAAGCAGCCTGCGCGAGGAAGAGAGAAATAGTATATGATGCAGCCCCATTTCTGGTGGCAAACGGGAGTGGTTTATCAGGTCTACCCACGTAGTTTTCTTGATAGCAATGGTGATGGGGTAGGAGACCTTCGTGGCATCACGAGCAAGCTGGATTACTTACATTGGCTCGGCGTTGATGTGATCTGGCTCTCGCCCATCTATCCGTCTCCGATGGCTGACTTTGGCTATGACATTACGAATCACACCGATGTTCATCCACTCTTCGGAACCCTTGAGGACCTGGACAACTTGTTGCATGAGGCTCATCGGCGTGACCTCAAGCTCATCTTGGATTTCGTGCCTAACCACACCTCTGATGAACATCCATGGTTCCAGGAGTCGCGTTCCAGTCGCTCAAGCGAATTGCGCGACTGGTATATCTGGCGTGACCCTGCTCCAGATGGAGGTCCTCCTAATAACTGGATAAGCAGGTTTGGTGGGTCCGCATGGCAATTTGATATACAGACTGAGCAGTATTACTTACACTTGTATGACGTGAAACAACCTGATCTGAATTGGCGTAACCCTCGTGTACGTCAGACGATGATGGATGTTATGCGCTTCTGGCTTGACCGAGGTGTTGATGGCTTCCGTGTGGATGCGCTCGAAGTGCTTCTCAAAGACGAACGGTTCCTTGATAATCCCCTAAATCCCCTGTGGCAACCTAGCGATCCCTTCTATGCTCGCCTGCTCGAAATATATGCTGTAGATCAACCTGGAATGCACGAGATTATGCAGGAGATGCGTGCCTTGACTGAAAGCTATGGTCAGCGCGTGCTCATTGGCGAACTTTCTCTACCAATAGAGCGTTTGATGCCGTACTATGGGAAGCAACTCGACGAAATCCATCTCCCCTTCAATTTTCATTTTGTGAACATGTCAATCTGGGAAGCAAGCACTGTTCGTCAGGCTGTCGAGAGGTATGAAGCCGCTCTGCCTCAAGGTGCTTGGCCTAATTGGGTCCTGGGCAATCACGATCAACCGCGTATCGCAACACGCGTGGGTCGGAATCAGGCACGGCTGACTCAAATGTTGTTGCTCACACTGCGTGGAACTCCTACATGCTATTATGGTGATGAGTTGGGTATGCAGGACGTTCAGTTACCGAAAGAAGCGATACATGATCCACGAGGAAAAATCTATCCTGAATTTGGTCGTGATCCCGTTCGTACTCCCATGCAATGGGATGGCGGTATCAATGCAGGCTTTTGTCCCGATGGAGTGAGGCCGTGGTTGCCTATCGCACATGATTACCAGACCTTCAATGTAGCGACTGAGCAACATGAGCCGCGCTCCTTCCTGACGTTGACGCGAGCCTTACTTAACGCTCGACGTTCTCATCTCGCCTTAACGCTTGGTTCATATCAGACCGTGGAGCAAGAGATCACTACCTGTTTCGTCTATCTACGTCAACACGAAGGGCAACGTTGCTTGGTAGCTCTCAACTTCTCACCACACAATCAGGTCATAACGTTGCCGCAACAGGGTCAAGGTCGTATCCTACTCTCCACCCATGTAGATCGTGAGGAACTCATCTCAGTATCAGAGCTACATCTTCGAGGGAATGAGGGTCTGCTGATTGAGTTGGAGAATTTGTGGTAGGGACTACGTTTACGGCGTCACAATAGACATAATTTTAGAGAGGTAAAGGATAAAAATAA
>CAXTWV010000229.1:0-8232 GCA_964248005.1 uncultured Ktedonobacteraceae bacterium
GCCAACGATCACAACATCGAACATTTCGTCTTGCATCATTGCACTCCTTGTCTCGCTCTCCAATGAGAGGAACTCACCTCTTTTGATATTCTCCTGTTACAATTCGCCCTTTGCTTCCGTACTGACGAGGACGCGATCAATCGGTCCCTACACGGATGCGCTCTTATTCCACGAAGGATAGGATGTCGTATCTATCGCGGCGAGAGTGGTTCTCAGTGCAACGAGAAGTTCCTGACGCTCTTCCATTTTAAGGAAGGCGGCAATTTCTATAACGCGTTCCAGAGAAGTAAGTAAGACATGAATCACACGCATATTTCCACCTGCGTAATGTCCAATCTCAGCGAACACCTCAAGATACTCCTCAAATGAAGGCTGACGAATATCCAGGCTACTCGTCCCATTGGCGAAGCGATATGTGCTCGGTAACGGAAGATCATGCACCAGCCGTTCAAAAACTGCTTGTAAATACTTAATACAAAGTATTCCCGTGGTCGGATCATTGATAGCGGGTGAAAGAGCACGTAACGCGATATCAGCTAGTTGGCGCACGCCAAAGCGAGCATCTTGCGCGATATCCCGTTCGCGTTCAATCGCGATATGATCGTGAATAGCATGAATACAGCCAGCATCAGCCATGCGGATAGGCCACACTTCGGCAATGACCGTCTCTTCCGTGACAAAATCGCCAGGACAGACAAGCAAGCGGAGATGAAAACCGGGACACAGCAAGTAATTCATGAGGCTAGCAAGCTCTATTCTCTGCACATAGCCTGGACGCATCGCCCGAATACGCATCGGCTCTTCCTCAGTAAGCCACGTTTGAATCCTGTCCGAGGTGGCTTCTTCCGCACGTTCCTCACCTTCCCAATCTGGATAGGGATGTTCAATCGTCTGTAGCGTTTGTGCCGCGAGACGCGCCGCGATATCGGATACCTGAATGATTCGACCGGTATGATGCACAAAGATCAATAAGAATGCCAGACCCAGGAAACCAAGACCAATCGCAACGAGAATACTGAGCGCGGGCAGGAAGCCGTGATCGAGAGCGGAAGGGTCACTGATAGATGTAAGTACAATCATCGCATACGCGAAAATAGCGAAGAAGCCGCCCGCGATCACCTGAGTAACGCGGTCTTGTAAAAATCCGCGTAGCGCACGTGGCGTGTACTGGCTCGACACGAGTTGTAGTACGACGATAGTGATCGAGAACGCAAGTCCGGCAACAGTAATGAGCGATCCTGCGATAGTCGAGAGGATGATCGTTGCTTCCGTCGTTCCACCATGAAAAATGAACTGTTCTTGCATAACCGACATACGAGAATCAATGAGTAGAAAAAGGATAGCTAGGAGTGGCCCTGCGAGCGAAACCAGAGCAGGAACGAACCAGAAGGTGTTGAAAAGTGCTCTTTGATAATCATTGAACACCTTGTTGAAATTATGCATAAAGACCCCATATACCGACCAGACTTCCCGGTACTCCGCTCTCTGTTCTATCGCTCGATAGAACTATTCACAGTCATTGTAGCATAAGACAACACAGATGAGAATATGAGCATCATTAGGGAAAAGTGAGCAGTATCAGGAAATATTTATGTCAACGCCTAAAATCCTGACAAAACTTTGAGCATTCTTATGCTACACTTCAAATATAAGAGTCGCCTGAATAGTTGGAGGCGAGATGCCATTACAGTATCGACCTGGGCAAATAGTTGATCATTACGCGCTTCTCTCCCTCTTAGGCCAGGGGACAGCAAGTTTTGTCTATCTCGCCCTTGATAGAAATACAGGACAGAAAGTTGTTCTTAAGTTTCCTCAAGATGATGTGATTGGTGGCAAGGCTATTTTTGATCGCTATCAACGTGAGGCACAGATAGGGAAATTGCTGTGCCATCCCCACATTGTGCAGCATCTCAATCAGAACGAAGAGCGACAGGCGAACTATCTTGTGTTGGAATATCTTCAAGGACATACGCTTCGTGTGCTGATGGCAAAATACGCTCCCATGCTCCTTCCTCCTGATGACGTTGTTGCTCTTCTGGTGCAAGTCTGTGAAGCTCTTATTTATGCCCACAACCATGGGATTATTCATCAAGATATGAAGCCGGACAATATCATGGTGCTTGAAAATGGTGAAGTCAAGGTGCTCGATTTCGGAATAGCGCAGATCAAAGGAGAGAGAAAAAGCGTCATTCCAGGCTTTTCTCCATTGATTGGCACACCAGACTATATGGCACCAGAGCGACTACAGGGCAAGCGCGGTTCAGTACGTACCGATATCTATGCTGTGGGCGTCGTTCTGTACGAACTCCTGTGTGGACGCACACCATTTCAAGAACAAGACGGTTTTGCATTTGTTGGAGAGCACATTTCTCATGACCCACCAGACATCCTAGACTTCAATCCCTCCCTTTCGCCAATGCTTGCAACAATAGTAATGCGGGCAATCCGTCATGACGCAGACAAACGTTACGAACATATGGAAGACATGCTCTATGATTTACAACATATTTCTACCGTAACGCCTCTTCCCTACGTTCCCGACGCACCGAGATTCGGTGGACGCTACCGACAGGTCATTTTGCTCTCACTCCTCATTGTGGTTCTTATGATTATGCTCATCCTCTTTGGAGTACTTGCTCAGTTTGTCCATCATATAGTTCGATAATAATGTTTGGACTCATGAATATACTGTAACTATGGATATGTTGATGTGTGGATAGAGGAGGATCATCCATGGAAAACTCACAGCCGAAATTTCGTATCGAGACACTACCTGATGGGGATACATTCCCAATCGTACCCTTACCCCGCCTTTCATTACCGCAGGTAACACCAGCACAAGTCATTGCAACGCGACAACACTCTCAAGCAGGCACTACACCACTTCTACAACCAGGAGCGCAAACGACTCCGTTTCCACAAACACCGATAACACCACTGTTAGCTGAACCTTTGACATGGCAATCCTCGGTATTGCAGACGAAAAAGGACGCATCTTCTGCCTCTCTTTTGTCAGGCCCACAAGTACCATTTCCCACGCCTCGTTTCGACTTCTCGCACTCATTACGTGCTGGTATCACCTATATCCCACGCTCCATGACACGCCATAAAGAGCCAAATGTGGCTGATGCTTTGATTGCCTGCGGAACTCTTCTGCTGATTGGCCTGTTTATCTTGATGCTTCTCTACTATTTTAGTATGTGACTCCTACCCACTATATTGCGTTACCAGCGTCTTCACTGGTACAATGAGAACAACGAATTGTGGTTAGACTGGACTCCAGAAGCATCGACTCGTGGCGAGTGTCTGTTTGAGTCGTTTGTGAGCAATGCAGACAACTCGCCATCGAGGAACTATAAAAAAACGCCATGTAAGAAGAACATCTCTGCTGAGCCGTATCGCAACGTTCATAAGCGGCTGGCTCCACGTTGTGTTCATCTACTGTGGAGTAGCTGTACGTTTCTTACGCTGGCGTAGATACCTCTGGCGTCGCTTGTTTTATGGGGTGGAAAGTACGCAAACACATATGAAACAAACCTTGCTCATCGTGCGTCATGGGCAAACGACCTGGAATGTGGAGCATCGCCTTCCAGGGCAACTTCCTGGTGTCGCACTCAATGAGAATGGTCGTCAACAAGCAACGCGACTTGCGGAGGCTCTCACCGTGCTTCCAATTAGTGCGATTGTCAGTAGCCCGCTTGAACGCGCTCGCGATACGGCGGAAATCATTGCCAAAGGCCGCGATATTCCTATCCAATTTGAGCCAGACCTGATGGATACTCAGATTGGAAACTGGGCTGGACAAGTCATCGAAGACGTATCAAAAAACGATCCAGCGTGGAAAGAATATGTGCGGGACCCAACCGTCGCACCTGAAGGTGTTGAGACCTTTCCACAGGTACAACAGCGAGTTGTGGCTGCGGTTGATCGTTGGCGTAGTCAAGAAAACATTGGAGCCTATCCTGTGTTTGTTGCGCACGCCGATGTTATCAAACTACTCGTGGCACATTACTCTGGGTTGGAAGCCGGAAAAGCGGGTTCGTTTCATATAGACAACGCCTCTGTGAGTCTTGTTGAACTTGAAGATGAGCAACAACCGCATGTGATCGCCATTGGCTGGAGTCCCAACCCCGGCTGGCTCAAAGCTCCAACACCCGACATCCTGAAAAAGCCTACTCCTACCGAAGAAAAAGGCGAACAGTTAGAGTAACTGAACGTTCTCTGATTATATCTGGAAGGGAATGATACCATGTTTGATCCGCATGACCCTTATGAACGCTATTACTGGCATTACGAATCGCGGCGCCCACTTTCAGTTGCGCAGATCGTCGCGTTAGGCAGTGTTGACGCAGAGACCGCCGGTCTGATCTGGCTACTTCTGGAATGTGGTGCCTCGCTCACAGTGGCAGGTCCAACTGATCCACAGCCAGGAGTAGGCAAGACGACAACGCTCAATGCACTGCTGCAATTTCTGCCTGAAGGCACCGCGCTTGTGTACATGTCTGGTATGTATGAAAACTTCGCGTTTACGCGTATTCCAGATATTGATCCCAAGACAACCTGTGCCCTGTGTAACGAGGTAAGCGATCACCTCCCAATTTATATGTGGGGACGTATCGCGCGTCGCTATCTCACACTGCCTAGCAAGGGATTTCGCGTGGCGACAAGCGTCCATGCCGATACGATTAATGATGTTATGCAGATGTATAGCCAGGACTTGCATCTCAATCCAGATGATATACGCCGTCTCGGACTTATCATCAATATTGGGTTAGTAGGGCGTACCTATCCGCCGCGTCGTCGCTGGTTTTCTACCCACTTTGTGCCACCAAAGGCTGACCCAAAACATCCTGATGCGGTTGTTCCTACACCGCTCTCATTGTGGAACGAGTATGATGATACCTTTGAGTACGCCGATCAATCTACCCTTGACGAGCTGGCAACCTATGTAGGAGTAACGCCACAAGAGTTTAATAAGGCACTCAAGCTGCGTGTGGATTGCTTAAAGGACATTTCACAGGGATCGGGCATTGCGTCACGCGAGATGTTTGACGCTATTAATGATCTACGTACTCGTTCAGCACAACCATAACTGGGAAAGAAATAGAAATCCTTGAGAAAGTGTTCTCCTTAGTAAAGAACAGAAAGGAGTGTGTATCATGCTGGGACAAAATACATCTATTGGTGCTGGACGCTGGCCCCGCATCTGTGCTGAACGTCGCTAACTAATCGAGAAGAGGAGCATACCTGACATGTCGCATACTATCGCCATGCTCAGCGTTCATACGTCCCCGCTCGATAGTCCAGGACGTACAAAGGACGCAGGAGGCATGAATGTCTATATACGCGAATTGGCAACAGAACTGGGCCGTCGCGGAAACAGTGTAGACATCTTTACCAGACAAACACACGAACGAACACCGAAAATTGTACAGCTTGCGCCAAATGTGCGCGTTATCCAAATTCATGCAGGACCAAAATCACCACTCCACAAAAATAGCCTTTTCCCTTATATCCCCTCTTTCGTAGCGCAGGTTGCCATGTTCGCAGACTCAGAAGCACGTGATTATGACATTCTTCATAGTCACTACTGGCTCTCTGGTGTTGCCGGAGAGCAGTTGGCATGGCGTTGGGATATTCCACATGTGACTATGTTTCACACGCTTGCACGTCTCAAGCAACTCGCTCATCCCGACGAACAAGAACCACTGCAACGTCTGGACACAGAGCAACGCCTACTACAATCGGTCGATTGCGTGATTGCCGCCACTACAGATGAGCGCATACAAATGATGCGTTATTGCGGTGCGCCAATGAATCGCGTGCAGGTTATTCCTTGTGGCGTCGATCTTGAACTGTTTGTCCCGCATTCACAACAACAGGCGCGGATGCATTTGGGGCTAGACTTACAACAACCGCTCGTGCTCTTCGCGGGTAGGCTTGATCCATTTAAGGGACCCGATATCCTGCTTCGTGCCGCTTCAATGATGGAAGAAAAGGCACAAATAGTAATGGTCGGTGGCTCGTTGACAGACGACAAGGACCTCCAAAACCTACGTATACTAGCGTCAGAACTGAATATCGAGCAACGTGTGCAATTCTTAGGGGCGCAACCGCAACACGTTTTACCATACCTCTATAGTGCGGCTGATGTGACCGTTGTCCCTTCATATCACGAGAGCTTTGGCCTTGTCGCGGTTGAATCGCTTGCGTGTGGCACACCAATTGTGGCGACGCGTGCGGGTGGTTTGACGACTATTGTGCGCAATGACGAAAACGGCTATCTAGTGCCACGATGTCCAGGTTTCTTTGCCGAAAGACTTGACGCTATACTGCATAGTCCAGAGACAAAGGCACGGTTACAAAGCGAGGCACGTCGCTCTGTCCTCCAATTTAGCTGGCAAAGTGTCGCTAATCAAATAGAGGATGTTTATAGTGACCTTGTGAGCGCACCAAGAACCGCCGCAATGCCCTCCTAGTCTATGTACCTATGTAGTAGGGGCCATAATTCATTACGCCCTCGTCATGCATCGCAGGCCGAGGGCGTAATGAATTATGGCCCCTACATAGTCATCACAAATAACTATTTTTGAAATCTCCTATCCAATAGGCTAGACTTTCGCGACTCTCTGTGGTATAATCGACTTCATTAGCAAAGCATATTCGGGCGTACATAGCAGCCTACACCATCACAACATCGTCGTTTTTGTTTGGTTTGTTTGGCATCAGGTCATGTACATCCAGCCAGTTGCTGGGTGAGAATTGGAATGCGTATGTATTCAATCTCATTGAAATTGCGCAGTGCATCGTTGCATGTGATGCGGCTAACACAGACTGATTTTGACGCGTAAACACACACTAGGAGCAGAATGTTCCTGGTGTTTTTTATTTCTCAGCTATTCATCTTTATACGGACATTGGTTTTTGGGCTCATTGATTCTTTTTCCTTCCTTGGGCCACTACTCTACCAATTGGTGGAGGTCGATAAGATAAGTATTTACGAAAGGAGGATGTGCTTCCCTTTAAGTATGAAGGTGTGCTTTCACAAAGTGAAAATTCTATACTTTATCACCGTGCGATACAACGGACGCTTACAGATGTGCAATTGTGCATGGACCGTGTAGGCTACGCCACAGAAGCGTAAAGAACATGAAATGTGGACGCGGAGTGGTTGCTAGATTTTCAAGGAGATAGCTTATGAACTCAAGTATGATCAGCAAAATCGCAAAAGCCAAACGATACGCAGAGGAACCGGAGCGCATTCAGTTCACACACTTTGAAGCAAAGTTTCAGGGTGAGAACGACGTACATACCACAAATTTTGATGATGGCGAGTGGACCTGTACTTGCCGCTTCTTCCACGATTGGGGCGACTGTTGCCACACTATGGCGATGCAGCGTGTGTTGGGCGTGACTATTCCATCCGTCCACCGCCACGGCGTTCCCACTGGTTTAGGCACAAGCCCCTTGGTACACTAAGCAGGCCAACACCTGCTTTGTTCTCAAGAAAACATTTCCTATGTCACATAGAACCAAAACATCAAGAAGCACTGACCATATATGGGCAGTGCTTCCTCCATCTCTTACCAACCAGCGACTCAGTTGTTATGCTCCTCCTATGGCGGGAATAAAGTAGAGCACGATAATCGCGATAAACATGATTGCGGCAAGAACAGCGATAAATACAAGGTCTCTACGTACATAGGAATAGTGTTCGGCGGTAATGAGCGTTGCCTGACTCCGTGTGCGTTGCGTATTCTTACGAGCTGCCAATCGTGCGGAGGCACTTCCCTTCGCTGCTATAGGTATCTCAACCTCTGCAGGAGCCTTTGGTGTCACAGTCTCAACGGGTGCAACCTCAGTTGCTACACTGCTAGACTTGGCCTTTTTCTGTGGTACTGTTGGTAGTGTTGACAGTGCAGTAGGCTCTGATGAAGGCTTAGCAGTAGTCGATGTTTCAGTCTTTGACTCAACAAGAGTTGGTTCCTCTGCTATTACGCTCGTCTCTTCAATTTCGTGTTCCTGGACCTGAGTTACAGGCCGAACAAGCTCAAAACTCTTTTGTGTCTTTGGTTTAGTACGTTGCACTCCACTTCGTGCAGGCGTTGCTTTCTTTGGCATGTTTTCCTCCTTGCCCAACAGCCCAGGAGGGCTTTTCGAGCGTTTCTAACTATCTTTGCCGCTATTATACACGAAACAGGAAATATCGTCGAGTGGGTCATGCTAAAATTT
>CAXTWV010000230.1:0-8218 GCA_964248005.1 uncultured Ktedonobacteraceae bacterium
CCCCCCCCCCCCCCCCCCCCCCCCCCCCCCCCCCCCCCCCCCCCCCCCCCCCCGCTTTTCTGATGCTCCTTATTTATCCTTGCCAGCTTGTTCGCACTTCGCGTAGCTGTTCTGGTGTGAGCATTCTAAACAGGATAAGCAGACTCTCCAGATCATACTCCAAGCCAACAGCATGCAACTCCTGTCGAATGCGACCGAGAGCACTGATCTGCTGCGTTGAGATCATGCCATAGCTGACCAGACTTGCTGCAAGCAACTGATCAGGCGTTAAAAGTTTAAACATAAGCAAAATTTCACCAAGTTGATAATTCAAATCCACCCCACGTAACATACGCTGAATATTCTGTGCAACCTCTAGGCGATTCTGTGGAACAAGATGTCCTTCGAGCAAAACACTGCCAAGTGTGCGCATCGTCCTCCCACTCACTGCTTGCGCCTGTGGAGGCGGCGATGGCATGAGAGGAAGACTTTGCACAATATCCAGCAACATAGCATTATTGGGAGACAATCCGTTAGCAAGAATTTGTTGTTCCTGTGGCATCTCTTGCGTAGGCTCTTGTTCCTGTTGCACGTATTTCTCTCTCGTCATAGAAGCAGTAGTTACCTCATCTCGTTCCCCCTCTTCATCTACTCCTTGCTGTTCTGTTGCGGAAAGGTCGTCTGTACGTACCTCATTATTGATAGGCTCATCGAACACTACTGGTGTTTCTTGTACCTCTTGTTGCACGACCTCTTCTTGTTGAGCAGGCTGAACTACAGAAGTTACAGGTTGCTCGTAGACAACAGGCTTCTCGACTGGTTGCGATGGTGTCACTGCTGGCATTGGCATCGTGGCCTTCGCTGTCAGTGCAGGAGGAGCTACCGTTGCTGTTGCTGTACGCAACGTTGAGATAGACGCTAATGGCGTCGTTTGTACTGGCAGAGTATTTTGTGTTGCGTTTCCGCTATGCTGACTATAATTTGTTCGTGCAATTCCGTCCGCACGTCGTCCACCATCGTTTGTTCCTGTACTATTTGTTGCACGGTCAAGCGGTAAGTCTTCAATCGGTGATGCTCGTAATGGCTGCGTCCCTATGGTGTCAGTGGATTGGGCCGATTGTGTCGTCTGTGTTGTAGATGGCGCATACTGATTTTCAGCAACGTCGTTTGCTCCTTGATAAGGAAAACTGTTTGTGCTTTCGGTAGTGATTGGTGTACTACGCTCTTGCAGTAAGCGCGATAACTGATCGAGACCAGACTCACGCTCGCCCGTTGGTTGACCATAGGCAAGGCGTTGTAATGCAGTTGCATCAGTGGCATATGGCTGAGTACTTTGACTCCGTTGCTCGCTTTGAGACACGTTCTGCTGAGTATCGTACCGATACGCTGCCGGTCGCTCTGTTTCCTGAGGTGATTGTATTGCATCGGTATGGACAGCAGGAGCTTGTATATTTGTTGAACGTTGTGTAGGATAGAGTACCGCGCGTATCTTCTCAGAGTATGACTGCTGCACAGGAGGTGGTGCTTGCGTCGCGACAGGGGCGGTGAGCGTAGCTGTGCGTGGAGTATCGGCGACTGGTCCGGCACGATAGGTTGTGCCACTTGTTGACAATGGAGTTGTAGCCGTGGTGGTAGGAGGAGTCGCAGGTGGCGTCCGTGGTATGCGCGTCTGAGTAGAAGTTGAGCTTGCGGATGTTGGTCCTGGTACACGTTCACGTACTGCATCGACAAGGTTCATCAGACCAAGCATTCCATCAATCTCTATATCAGCAAGTTGGCCTTGAGTGCGATCATCGGCATCGCGTGGACCGTAGCCAGCCAGATTTGAGCAGAGATAGGTAAAGACCTGGACACCACGCCCCCGACGTTGTGTATCTAAGGCAACCCAAAACTCACGGCGTCCAGCCGCCGCTTGTGCAAGGTTGACAAGCAGAATGCGCACAGGAAAACGAGCAATGGTATCAAACACCTCCACGGCGGTACGGGCTGCATGACATTCATACCCGGCAAGTTGAAACTCGCTCGTCAATAACGCGGTCAATTGCTGATCGCGTTCAAAGAAAAGAATGTGCGGTCCTCCGGTGCTAATATTCATGCTTGCATCCTCCTCATCACCTCACCTGTTGTTGCTACATCTCTCAAGGACACCATATTTTTATCCGATCTATCGTTCATCGCCAAGAATAATCCTACTGCATACTTCGTGAGCGCACCACTCACCTTTATCGAGTCCGTTCAGTTGCTTCACTTTGTCCATAATGGCAAGAGTATAGCATACCTATCCCCAAAAGGCATAGGAACCATGACTTATGAGGCATACTTCCTATGCGTATAATAGAAGTGGGATGATACATAACCATTTGCACGCCTAATGTGTCATGATGTTTCTCATCCCAAAGGATAGTTCAACACTATACATCTAGGAGTATCAACGTATTATGAGTCAATCTTCTCCCCTCTCAACACCCTCTACACATCCAGTTGTTGCGTTTATGACAGATTTTGGTCTTGATGATGGAGATGTGGGCGTGTTAAAAGGTGTCGCACTCGGTATTACACCTGACGCACAACTTATCGACATTACTCATACTGTTGCACCACAAAACGTGGCGTCGGGTGCATGGATACTCTCAGCGAGTTATCGGTATTTTCCACGCGGCACTGTCTTCGTCTGTGTAGTTGATCCTGGCGTTGGTAGTAGCCGCAAGCCTATTGCCGTTGCTGCTGGTGATTGGTATTTCGTAGGACCTGATAACGGTCTCTTTAGTTATGTGTTCGCGGAACAGCCTGTACACAGCGTTGTCACCCTCTCACAGTCCGCCTATCACCTACCGCAGGTAAGCTCTACATTTCATGGACGTGATATTTTCACCCCTGTCGGAGCACACATCGCCAGCGGTGTTGCTCTGTCAGAACTGGGGCCATCTGTTGATCCCGTGACGCTACAACGTCTTGATTTAAGGCTAGCAACGCGACAAGGCAACGAAATTCAAGATGCACACATTCTACATGTAGATCACTTCGGGAACCTCGTCACCAACATTCCCTTGCGCCTTGTACCTGATCTCTTCAGTAGTTCGCACGTTGAGGCAAGACTTACACATCAAAAGGTACATATCTCGGAACGAAGACCCTTCTTTTCGGACAGTACACAGTCACAGGATACACAGCCATTTCTCTTCGGCGATAGCTCCGGCTATGTGGGCATCGCAATACGCAATGGTAATGCCGCACGCACATTGCACGTGAGTTATGGAGATTCCATGACTTTCGTCATAGTGCCTTGAGAAAGGATTAGGTCGTTCCGCACTTACACGGAAGAGATGTGTATGGTATTCTTCACGTAAGAAATACATGCATTGTAGGAATTGATTATGGGATTTGGCAGATTAGCAGGGATATAAAACATCTGTAGGGGTCTAATTCATTACACCCTCGTTCCGCCTCACGAGCCGAACGAGACTGTAATGAATTAGACCCCTACAAATTACTGTAGTGCAAGTTTTTTGGCACGACGTGCGTATACCTTCTCCATTGTCAGATTATAGAGAAAGATAAACAGGACCATCCAGATAGCTCCATCCAGGTAGCCACCAACGACATCTGTCACCCAATGCTCACCTTCCCAAACTCGTGCAAAACCCACAACCAGAATGTTGGTGATAGCCCAGATTTGGAACGGGACAACAAGCCAGCGATAGCGCGACTGGCGCACAGGTTGTGTAAAGGTCAGGTAGAGCAAGAAGCCATAAAAGACCATCATGTGGCAGCTATGGCCTGACGGGAAACTGTTGAAGATGAGTTTGCTATCAACATGAATCACTCCGGGTCGAGGTCGAGGACGACCGACAACATCACCAATCAGCGCATCTATACCATTACCGACACCCACCGAAAGTGCTAAAAAGGCTGCTTGCCAGAACCAACGGAATAACAAGAAGAGGACCAGTACTATCGGCACTTCGATCTCGTCGGGCCGTGGATCACTTATAAACGTAAGAAAGCGAAATGTAGACGTGACCCATGCAGGAAAACCAATTGCCTGCACACTCTTACTAATTGCTAACTCAAAGGGTATCGGTTGACGATGTGTATGCGCGAAAAAAGCTAATGCAACGAGTGCGATAACGGCAAGAACCCAAAGTATACTGCCTAGTACGATGCGTTGTCCGCGGTTATTGTGCTTTCTATCATGAGTTATCCCAGGGGATACGTGTGAAGAATGCATAGTACCCGTTTGTACGATATCAGACATATTACATATATCCTTTTCAAAAATGAATTTTGTATATGTAACCTATACGGAAGGATAAGTGGAGAATGATACAAACAATCTCTTGCAATCTCATCTCATCTCCCCTATACTACCCTTCGAGAAGAAAGCTAAAGATAGGGTAGGGTTCGCACAAACTATGCTGCAGGTATTGCCCACAATACATAACAATTCACAGTTATTTTCTGACCACTACCTCGATGAGACACTGCCACAACGTCAAGATTGGCAAGACCTCACACTTGAAGCGACACCTGTCATGAGTGAGCTTACTAGCTTATTTCAGCACTATATTCCAAGTGATAAAGAGGCTCAGCTAGAGCAGGATGTTATCAGACCTGTCTTGAGTATCCTAGGGCATACGTTTGAAGTCCAACCATCACTTACGACACCAGATGGTACCAAGGTTCCCGACTATGTGTTGTATCGTGACCAGGATGCAGTGAATGCGAATAAGGGGAAGCGACTCGACGATACGTTGTTGCAAGCGGGAGCTTTTGCGGTTGGGGATGCGAAGTATTGGGATTGCCCACTCGATATCGCCATAAAATATAAAGGTGGCGATCCTTTCACGAACAAAAATCCTTCCTACCAGATCGCGTTTTACATCCAGCATAGCGGACTCGATTGGGGCATTCTTACGAATGGACGCAAGTGGCGATTGTATCATAGAACGACGGCACACAAACTTGACCACTACTATGAAGTTGATGTGCCGACATTACTCCAAAACGGCAACGTGAACGATTTTCTGTACTTCTATGCCTTCTTCCGTCGTGCCGCCTTCGACCAGCAACCCCTTAGTATTAATGCCATCCTTCAGGAAAGCATTGACTATGCAGAAGGCATAGGCGAGTCGCTTAAAGTGCAGGTCTATGAGGCACTTCGCTTAATTGCACAGGGATTTTTGGATTATCCACTCAACAGGTTGACACATAATGAACCCGATACACTGAAACAAGTCTATGATAACGCGCTTATCCTGCTTTATCGGTTGCTCTTTGTCCTATATGCTGAGGCACGAGACCTGCTCTCGTTGCAAAGTAGTGATCTCTATCGTGAATACTACAGCTTAGCGTCAACAAAAGAGCAGATTGCCGACCATCTGGACATGGGAATCGTCTATCGCTCTAACAGTGCCATACTCTCTAGTAAACTCAAGCAATTGTTTGACTATATTAATTTGGGCGACCCACCACTGTATATCTCGACCTTTAATGGCGGTCTCTTCGATCCTGAACGGCATAGCTTTCTTGAACGCTACAAAGTCAGCGATGAGCGTATGGAGTTGGCACTTGACATGCTTGCACGCGTTGACAAGCACTTTATTGATTATCGCGACCTCTCAGTACGCAATCTCGGCACCATCTACGAAGGTCTACTCGAATATCACCTTGCACCAAGTACACAACAAGAGGGGTGGACGATTGCACTGCTCAGCAATGAGAGCGGCGAGCGAAAAGCAACGGGCAGTTATTACACCCCTGACTATATCGTCAAATACATTGTCGAACAGACGATTGGACCACGCTTACAGGCGGTTATGGCGCAAGCTCCCGATGAAGAGGCACAAGTACAGGCAGTACTGACGCTCAAAGTCCTGGACCCATCAATGGGTAGTGGACATTTTCTTGTTGAGGCAACCGAGTATATCGCACGCTTTCTTGCAGAGTCGAATATTCAGAAGACGAACACTGGTAAGGACCTTGCATACTGGAAACGACGCGTCGTACAATCATGCATTTATGGCGTCGATCTCAACCCACTCGCCGTCGAACTGGCGAAGCTCTCACTCTGGTTAAGTACGGTGGCGAAGGACCGTCCACTGTCATTTCTTGACCACCATTTACGTACCGGAAACGCCTTGATTGGGGCGCGACTCTCTGATATTACAACGGCAACGAATGGCAACGGGACGAGCAAAAAGAAGAAAACACCCAAAGAACAACTCTCGCTCTTCGATGATGATATCTTTCGCCAGAACATCACCACCGCTGTTGACCTGATGTGGCTCGTCAAAGATAGCCCGGCTCAAACGGTGGAGCAAGTGAAAGAGCAAGAACATCTGTACACGACAATGCGTGAAGGACTGGTTGACAAATACGGACAGCTTGCCAATCTGATTACCGCGACAAGTTATGCCGTAAGCGTAGACGCAACGCTCTGGAAACCGCTTGTCGATTTCGCCACTGGACGTATTCCCATCGCACCACCACAATTTCAACAATGGCTAGACGATGCCAAAGCAATCGCCGCACAACGTCGCTTTTTTCATTGGGAACTAGAGTTTCCTGAAGTTTTCTTTGATAAGTATGGGCAAGCCAAAGCGTCCGAGTCGGGTTTCGATGTCGTGGTAGGAAATCCGCCATGGATTCGGCAAGAAGCGTTCAGTTCGGACAAAGACGCACTCAAACGACTGTATCATGTCTATCGTGGCGGTTCCGACTTGTACACCTACTTTGTCGAGCTTGGCAATACCTCGCTTGCCGACGGTGGACGCTTCGGTTTTCTCATCCCGAACAAATTTGTACGCGCAAACTACGGTGAAGCGTTACGTGAATTTCTTAGCTCCACCGTTCAACTCGAACGCCTTGTAGACTTAGGCGACCTACCTGTTTTTCACGATGCCATCACCTACCCCATGATTGTGCTCACGTCAAAGCTCATAAACGGGGAACGGCAAGATATCCAGGTCAAGTACACGCAACTCAAACGGATCAATCAAAAAGGCATCGGTCCCGACGTGGAAGACAACGAAGTTCTGATGCCACCCTCAGCGTTCAAGGGTGCTGATTGGTCCCTGCATGGAGAAGAGACACAAGCTATCGTCGAAAAGATGCGAGCCATAGGGACACCATTAGGTGAGTATATAAACAGGAAGCTCTATAGAGGTATTCTGACAGGATTTAACGAAGCGTTTGTAATCGACAAAGCGACACGCGATAAGCTCATTAATGATGATATAGGCAGTGCAGATATCATCAAACCATTTGTTGTGGGTGAAGATGTGAAGCGATATAGAATAGAATTTCAAAATCGCTATCTAATCTTTACTAGACGTGGTACGGATTTAACCAAGTACAGTGCTATAGAGCAATATTTATCGCAGTTTAGAACGCAGCTCGAACCAAGACCTTTAGATTGGAATGAAAAGCAACAAGGAGAATGGAAAGGGAGGAAACCTGGCTCATATAAGTGGTTTGAGATTCAAGATAACATAGCATATCATAATGAATTTGAGCGACCGAAGATCATTTTCCCTGACATTGCAATAAGAAGTCAGTTTGCTTTTGATAAAGATGGTATGTACAGTACTAATACAACGTATATTATCCCTATTGATGAGAGCCAGAAGTATTTACTGCCACTCCTCAATTCTTCCCTCATCGAGTTTTTCTTTAAGACAATATCAGCCCTACTACGAGGAGGATATCTACGCTTTATCAATCAATATGTTACGCAGATTCCTATTCGTCGTATCATGTTTACTACATCTCATGATGAACGAACGGGACTTACCGAAAAAGGTATAGCCCTCTACAAAATCAATCGTCACAAGGAACTCCTCGACCTTGTGACAGCATGTCTTGACCACGAACCAGAGCAAAGTGATGTCGTGCATGACGTGCTGATCTATCTTGCGGAGCAGATGCTGGACTTCAATAAGCAACGACAGGAAGCGATAGAAAATTTTCTACTCGCGTTGGAAGGGCCAATCTCTAAAGCAGATATACAAAGGCTTGGTAGACTTTGGACACCTCCTACTGGAAAGCCCGACGATGAAGAGGAACCGGACAAGCAACAGCTAGAGGTTCGCGAGATGCTGGGTCCACTGGCGACACAAGTCCTTGAACTGCGTGACGATATCGGTCAACTGAACGAGGAGCAGTGGAAGTGGTTGCTCAAAAGAAGGCTTGCCAAACCCGATCTTGTCTCGCTCGTGAAAATCTACAGGCAACGTCAACC